>CAZODZ010000035.1:1536-16332 GCA_964578745.1 uncultured Dehalococcoidales bacterium
TGTTTTCGGGATGTGCGCAAATTCGGGCGCCTCTACCTGGTTCAGCGGGTCGTAGCCGTAACCATAGGCCATGCGGATAATGCCGACCGTCTCGCCGACAGTCACACCCGCCTTCGCAGCCTCAATGGTTGGTCGCACAGTATTCCCTCCTCTTCGGTCGCCGAGTACAGTTCCCTGGCGATCGCCTTCACCTTCTCCGGGTCGCGCGTCTTTCTCAGTCTCTTGATGCCTGCAATGGTGTGTGCAGCCGGAGCTTCTTTGAGTGCACCCTGCAGGCGCAGTTCTCTATCTCCCTGTTGAGGGGGCACTCCTCACCCTGGAACGCGTTGACGCCTGCGACCAGGCGTTTGCCTTGGTTGATCTCCGACTGGACACGCATCCTGCTCATATCTATCTGCTGCCGCAGCTGGCCTGACTCCAGGCACTTCCACATGCCGCCACTCTCCAACCTTACGGAGCTGCTCGTTGGCGCCTTCCTCTGGTCTCGAAGAAGTTAGGCTCTGCGTCCATGGAGAACACCGTTGGGCCTATCTCGTCAAGACTCAACCTGCGCTCGTTGATCATGTCAGTGTAGACAGCGGTGGCCGCCGCAAGGACGTGGGCCCTCCCCTGTATCGCAGTCATACCCGACTGTCAGGCGACCGATTGCGCCTGTTCTCTGTTCTGTGAAGCTGACGAGAGGCTGGCTCGTATACACAAAGCATACTCTTTTTCCCCAGCAAGTGGGAAAGGGAGACCGGGCACCGCCGTGCGGGAGTGGTGCGACCCCTTGGATAAACAGTATGGACAGCTATGTATCGAGATACCTGTCGAATGACAGGACGGCGTTGAGCAGTCCGTCTGCTCCGGCTGCCACATGCTCCTGCTTCATGCCCTCTGCAGCCATATTCTCAATGAAATCGCCGGGCTTGGTATCTATCTAGTGAAGGTTTGCCTTGTGGGGATGGCGCACGTCGATGGTGAAGCAGATGGGGCCGGGAATGACGTTTGCCGCCGTGCAAAGAGGTTGTCCATATCATCGATAGTGACGGCACACCCTCGTGCTTTGCAGGCCTGCACAAACCAGTCGCGCACTTCCCGGTCGGCGTCAGTGGTGGTGAGCCGGGTGATGCCCCAATTTGGACTTGTACTGGAGGGTGCACGCTCCCTGGTCATGGCCGACAGCCGGTCGCCATTAGCTCTCGCCTGTTCCATCATGCATGTGCATCCTCGCCGATTGTCCTCACGGGACGGGACTCTTTGCCCCGGCGGGATACGCGTGTTGGACAGGAAGCCCTGTCAACAGCGCCCTATCTGTACCACTCCGGGTGGGCACGGACTTCCTTGATGAAGTCCTCGACGATGGCGTCGACAGTGCCGTACTGCGGCCTCCAGCCCCACTCTTCGCGTGCGGGTGTGTCGTCCAGGGCATCGAACCGCAATGCCTTGAAGTACTGGACCACCACGTCATCGGGGTCGTACGTTATCTGCGCATCGGGTATGAACTTCTTTATGGAGGCCTCGATCTCTTGAGGGGCCACCGACCTGTTCACGCCGGCGATGTTGTAGTTGACCATCTTAATCCTGTCCGGGCTCGCGTCTGCAAGGACGGCGAACGCAGCGGCAGTATCCTTGTAATAGATGAGTGGGAGTCCGCGATCGGGGAGCCCGTAGCAGGAATAGGGTTTGCCCTGTGCCGCCGCCTCGATCATCCACGAGTTGTACTGGCCGATCGCCCGTGTCTTGATCAACGGGCCTACCAGCGATGGTATGCGGACGGACCTGAAGTCTGTATTGAACTTCTTACGGTAGAACCGGCCGAGCAGCTCACCAAAGACCTTACTCGCTCCGTACATGGTCGTCGGCCGCTGAAGTGTCGTGTCCGTGATGACGGGGTCGGTGTCAAGGCCGTATGTGGCTGTGGTGCTGGCCATGATGAGCTTGTTGGGTCCGAACAGCCGGACTGCCTCGAGCATGTTCCTCGTCCCGACGACGTTGACCTGGAAGGCCGCCCACGGGTTCGCTTCCGAAGGCAGGCTGAGCATCGCCGCCAGGTGAAATACGCAATCGAGCTTGTACTGCGTGAAGACATTCATGACCTGGGGCCAGTCTGAGATGTCTCCCAATACTATGGTGGGCTTGTGACTAGCATTGTCCCAGTGTGTCGAAGGAGCTCGGTCAAGGATCACTACGTCCTCGCCCCGCTCCAATAACTGGTCCACCAGTGCTGTCCCAATGAATCCGGTCCCTCCTGTAACGAGCTTCGCCATCGCTGTACACCTCCGGCTATAGTCTGGATTGCCTGTCCCCGCTCTACGGCGGATACATCCAGATGATACGTGATAGCGTCCTGATGTACCAGACTCTGCGCGCATATAAAGAGCATGGCTGGGGACGGTCTGGCTGTGCTAGACTGCGCTCGCTTCCGGCACCTGTTCAGTGGCAGCGTTCCGTGGAGTGGTAAGGAGTAGTCCGGTGGTGTCTGTCGGCCGACAACGACGAGGGCTTGCCTATGTTTCTGTGTTACATGGTCTTGTTCATGTGCTGGAGCTATCCTACGGCGTGGTACTCGTATCGGTTGCAGAGGACCTGGGCATCACGCTTGTGACCCTCGGTGTGCTCGCCAATGTCTTCGGCTTTGCCTATGGGACGATGGCACTGCCGGTGGGAGTGATGGCGGACCGCGCCAGCGGCACCAGGCTACTGGGATTGTGCTCACTCTCGGTGGCGGGAGCCGCCATTCTTATCGGGCTTGCACAGGGTACCGTCTTGCTTGGCATTGGTATGGCCAGCCTGGGCATCGCACTGGGCGTCTTCCATCCAGTTGCGATGACGTTCGTGTCGCGTATAGCCACCAGTACCGGTCTCGGCTTTGCGTACCTCGGTACCGGCGGCAATATCGGCCTTGCGCTTGGCCCGGTAGTCGCGGGCGCGATAGCCTCCAGCCTCGGCTGGCGCTATGCGTATGGGCTTATGTCCGTGCCTGCACTAATACTTGGCCGCCTGTTCCTGAGGCTGCCCGTGGTGGCGCGCAACGTCACCGAGACAGGCGAATCCCTGCCAGTGGAGGTTCCGCCTTCTATCAAGCCGTATGTCGTGCCTCTTGCCCTTGTCCTCATCGTGGGAGTGCTGAACGGGCTTATCTACCGGGGGGTCGTCACCTTCCTGCCTACCCATCTCAGTGGTAGTATAGGCAGGACAATCGCCGGGTTCGACGCGGTCATGTTGGCGGGCTCGTTCACCACCATTGCGCTCCTGTTCGGCGTGGTCGGCCAGTTCCTCGGCGGCTATTTCTCCGACAGGTACCGGAGGGAGTGGCTTGCGGTCATCTCGACCATCGTGTCCATCCCTGCACTGGCTGCAGTGTGGGGCTTTAGCGGGATGGTGTTGCTGGGCTCGGCAGCAGTGTTTGCCTTCTTCCACTTTATGGGACAGCCTGTGTTCAACGCCCTCATCGCCGATTACTGTCCAAACTGCTGGCGCGGCCGGATGTTCGGCGTTTACTTCTTTTGTACGTTTGGTGTGGGCTCGTTCTCTGCGAGCTTCCTCGGCTATATCGCTGAGCAACAGGGCGTTGCCACGGTCTTCTTTGTGTGCGGGCTCATTGGCATCCTTGCCGCCGCATTCACACTCCCGCTGCTCGTGAGGTCCTACCGCAAGGAACGCAACACCGGAGCTGTGGAGCCATCGGTCCCATGAGCGACCTTCTCTCGGCTGCCTGCAGCCTGCCGGCGATGGAAACGTGCCCATGAAGATGACGCTTCCGTGCATAGCTTGCTTCATGCGCCAGGCTGTGGAGACGGTGCAGCGCGCTACTGATGACCCGCACGTACGCCTTGAGGTCATCAAAGAGGTTTGCCGGCTTGTCGACACTGTAACAGAAGAGACCACGCCGCCTGACTTTGCCGAGCAGCTCTACGCCACCGTATACCGCATGACAGGAAACCCCGACCCGTTTGTTGAAGTCAAACGTGAAGCCAATGCGCTCGTGATGGCGATCGAGCCTCGACTCAGAGAAGCAGTGGAGCAATCTCGAGACCCGCTCCTTGTGGCAGTAAAACTGTCTATCGTGGGTAATTCGATGGATCTGGGTGTCGTCCATGAGTACGGCGATGTGAAGGGACTGGCCCACCGTGTGCTCTCGACAGGTCTTGCCATGGATGACTATGGCACCTTCGTTGAGAGGTTGCGCTCGGCAAGGCACGTTGCGGTCGTGGGTGACAACAACGGGGAGATAGTCTTCGACAGGCTGCTGCTCGAGCAGATGAAGCGCATGAACAACTGCCGCTACACGTACATTGTACGCGGTGGACCGGTCATCAACGATGTGACGCGCGAGGATGCACTCGCGGTCGGCATAGGCCGACTGGCCGACATTGTGGACACCGGCGTGGCTGCTCCGGGACTGGTGTTGAGCACGTGCTCGGACGCAGCGCGGCGCGTCTTCTACGAGGCGGACATGGTGGTATCGAAAGGTCAGGGCAATTATGAGTCGCTCAGCGATGCATCTCGGGAGATGTTCTTCCTTCTCCTCGTCAAGTGTGACGTGGTCGCGAAGGACCTCGGCGCTCCGGTCGGTGGCGCTGTTGTGCTGCGCCGGGACGCTGGCGGCTGAGTTGCCCGCGGGGACGTGGTGGCCGTGACGTGGCCCTTCCGTCTGTGTCTGTCGGGGCGCGCCGGTGGGTCTTCTGATGTATAGCGCGACGTGTTTTCCTGGTGCTGGTATCCGAGGTAGATGGCCTGCGCTGCTGTGGCTGTGGGCCACGCTCGAAGTCTCGCGTGGCAGCAGGTGTTTTGCCGACCCGTCGACGGCTGCCCATGTCAGTCTGACGATCAGGTACACATCCGCGCGTGCTCCTGCCTGTTGCTGGTTCGTGGCCGACTCGTGACTGGCTTGCTTGCTGCGCGGTCCCGCCTTGCGTGCTTGTCGCTTTGCGCCTGTATGAAGTTGCCGTTCGGACACGCTGAGTCCCCCGCACCTTCTCACCCCGCGTTGTCCTTTGGTTCCACAACGGAACCGTCGTGTCTACGGGGGCCCCTGCTCTCAGGGCGTTCCTTGAACGAGGGCGCAACGGCCCGTGTGAGGAACGTACTGTCGAACGACGTTGTCCGCCCGCTTCGGTGCCTGCTGCTTTCCTGCCCGGCTCGCTTTGAGGCTGTATCTTTGTGGCAGCTGCTGGCACCGGGCGTCTCCGGCGTTCTCCCGTTTGTTTCTCTCTGAGGTCCGCCGCTGGCGTGGCACGGTGCATAAGTGCCTTCAGCTCCTTGTCTCTGAGTTCCCGGCAACTCCCCTCGGGCAGGTCGCCGAGGACAAGGCTACCTATGCGTACACGTCTCAGTGACAGCACGTCGTGGCCGAGCGCCTGGAACATGCGCCGGACCTGGCGTTTGCGCCCTTCATGTATGGTGACGCTGTAGACGTATTCCTCTTCGCCCTCATCCTCTTTGATGGCATGGACACGTGCTGGCCACGTGAGCTGGTCTTCAATCTCAATGCCCTCTTGCAGCTGGCGCATATCCTGGGTGGTGAGTGGTTTGGTGGTTGTGACCTCATACTCTTTCTCGTGCTCGTAGCGTGGGTGCGTCAACTCGTGTGTCAGGTCACCATCGTTTGTGAGGATGAGCAGCCCGGTGCTGTCTTCGTCCAGTCGGCCCACCGGGTAGAGACGGGCGTTGCGGTATTTCTCAGGGAGCAGGTCTATCACGGTCGGGCGACCACGGTCGTCCTCGGTGGTCGAGATGACTCCCCCCGGTTTGTTCATCATGAGATAGATACGCTGCGGTCGGAAGAGGCCAACCTGCTGGCCGGATACGGTGATAGTGTCATGGTCGATGTCAACGGGTTCCATGAATGATGACGCGAGCCTGCCATTAATCTTGACGGCCCCGCTCTTCACAAGGTTGGCGACCTTGCGTCGGGAACCATAGCCGGCATCGGTAAGCACGCGTACTAGCGATTGTGTGTTCACGGCGGAGTGACTGCGGATTGACGCCTCCTGACGTCACTCCTAGAATAGCACGAACAACCGCGCCGGGCGTGCGGGAGATCGTCCTGCGTTTCAGTGCTGTGTTCAGGAGGACTGTAAATCATGACTGATCTTCGGCTTGGCTTCATTGGACTCGGCTACATGGGGCGTCCCATGTGCGCCAACCTGCTCAAGGCGGGATACGAGGTTACAGTGTGGAACCGGAGCCGTCCGGGGATCATTGAGATGGTCGGGCTTGGTGCGGTCGAGGTGGCTTCGGCAAAAGAGGTGGCCGAGCGCTCGGACATCGTGATTACGATGGTGAAGCACGGAGGGGATACCGAAGATGTCGCTCTGGGGGCCAACGGTCTTGTCGCCGGGGCGAGGATGGGGATGGTCCTGGTAGATATGAGCACGATAGCACCGGCGCAGGCGCGCTCCATTGCCAGGTCACTGCGCGAGTACGGCATTCTGATGCTGGATGCCCCTGTGAGCGGGAGCACGGTGAAGGCGGTATCCGGCACACTCTCCATCATGGTAGGTGGTCCGAAAGAAGCGTTCGAGAGGGCATTGCCTGTTCTCCAGGTGATGGGAGAGAACATCGTTCATGTCGGGGAGGAGAACGGGGCTGGCCAGGGTGCGAAGCTCTGTAACCAGGTGCTCGTACTCGTGAACCTGCTTGCCACCTGTGAGGCGCTGACGCTCGCGGGTGCGCTGGGGCTTGACGTACAGCGTGTGCACGATGCGGTGAAGTCCGGGGCTGCCGCCTCATGGCAGTTGGAGCACATGGGCGCCCGCATAATCGCCGGCGACCTTGAGCCTGGTGGAACGGTGGAGACCGTGCAGAAAGACCTGCGCATCCTCATGGACGCTGCGAACGAGTTACGGATACCGCTGCCGGCGTGTGCACTCGTACACCAGCTCTACAACGCTGTTGAGGCAGCAGGCCTCGGCAGGAAGGGTCACCAGGCCCTGGTGGCGGCGTACGAGAGGACGTCAGGTGTGCATGTGCCGGACCACGTGTCACGGTAGCAGGAGACTACAATCTGTGTTCGCTGCCGCACCTCGGGCACCTCACGCTCGACGCATTCATGGCCGGTGGTATGCGCAAGATGGCACCACATTTGCACTCTATTGTGCGGTAGCCGCTCGACTTCCACAGCGCGCTTGAAATCTCCCGGGCGCTCATGAGCGGAGCTGCAGCGGTTCTCACCGCGCTCTCAGGTGCGCGAACCCCTGCAGCATCCACTTGTCTCACTGCGCTGGGAGGCACGACGCCACGACCGCGATGGACTGCCCTGTAGGCCTCTTCATAGTCCTTGAAGGATGCGCCGCTCATCGCCCTGAGGATACGTATGCGATCGGCGGTTGGGGGGTGTGTGCTCGTGAGGCCGGATGCCGCCCGGTGCGCTTTGCGGAAGGGGTTCACGATGTACATCGGCGCAGTGGCGTTGTTCGCCGACTTCACTGGCACGGTGCTGGCGGATATCTTTTCCAACGCTGAGGCGAGTCCTTCGGGGTAACGGGTGTAGAGGGCTGAGGACGCGTCGGCGAGATACTCGCGCTTGCGAGAGAGAGAGAGGTAGAGCAGGCGTGCCGCGATCGGCGCGAGGATAAGCAGTACGAGCCCGACGATGACGATGATGAGCTGGCCGCTGCCGCCGCCCCCACCGCTGCTGCGCCTGCCTCGTGATATCCCGCCAAAGAACATCATGCGGCTCGCATAGTAAGCGAGGATGACGATGGTGCCCAGCATGATGCCGCCTATGGCCATCAGCAGGGTGTCACGGTTCTTGATGTGCCCTATCTCGTGGCCGATGACGCCCTGAAGTTCGTCCCTGTTCAGATGCTGCAGTAGCCCAGAGGTTACTGCAACTGCGGCCTTCTCTGGATTCCGCCCGGTGGCAAATGCGTTGAGACTTGGATCATCAACGACATACACGTCCGGCATCTTGGGTAATCCGGAGGCGATGGTCATCTCCTCGACAATGTTATAGAGCTGCGGGAAGTCCTCCTTGCTCACCTTGCGTGCGTTGGCCATCCTCAGCAGTATGCTGTCGCCCTGCGAAAAGGCTACAGCGTACATGATGCCCCATATTATGAGGGCGAGAATGATTCCACCGGGTGGGCTGTCGAAGAAGTACAGGCCCAAAAAGTAGCCGACCACGATAAGCAGTGCGCCCATGAACACAACGATGAGCGCCGACCGCTGCTGGTTCGCGCGTATCTGTTCCCACATGTATGGTTACTCGACTACGTGAAGCTGACTCTGGGCGCGTTGCGCTCGGCTGCCCCACTCGTCTCGAAGAATTCGGCCTGCTTGAAGCCGAACATACCGGCCACGATGTTCGACGGGAACGTCTCAGTTTTGTTGTTGAAACGCAAGACCGAGTCGTTGTAGAACTGCCGCGCGAACGACACCTTGTTCTCGGTCGATGTGAGCTCCTCCTGCAGCGCGAGGAAGTTCTGGTTTGCCTTCAGGTCCGGGTATGCCTCGGCGACGGCGAAGAGCCTGCCGAGTGCGGAACTGAGTTCTCCCTCGACCTTCGCGCGTTCGCCCACGCTTGCGGCCGACATCTGCTGAGCGAGCCTGCGTGCTTCGGTGACGGCCTGCAGCGTCTCCCTTTCGTGCTTGGCGTAACCCTTGACGGTCTCAACCAGGTTCGGAATGAGGTCATAGCGTCGCTTGAGTTGCACGTCTATCTGTGCCCATGCATTCTTGACCTGGTTCCTTAGGCGCACCAGTCCGTTATAGATCCCGATGAATGCCACCGCGATGATTACTACGATGCCGAGAACAATCCAGATCCACATCTTCTCTGCTCCTTACGCGCTGGGGCTGCTGTCTGCGTTCTCATGACCAGTCTCGTGTGTCCTGCTCCCGCCGAATGTCTTGCTGAGGTGATTCGCGATCGGGTCCGTTGCGCCGGCTCGCTCGAGCACCTGTTCCAGTTCCCCCCGATCGAGCCACAGTCCGTCACATGATGGGCAAACGTCAACCAGTACCGGGTTTTCTACACCCATGTACCGCTTGTCCATCCGACTACGGCACATGGGACACCGGAGACGCGGCTCCCGGACATTGGTCGCCGGCCGGAATATAGCGCGCCGGCCACCCGACTTCTCTGTGAGCACGTCGATCTCGCCACTGTCGAACCAGAGTCCTCCGCACGAAGAACAGCAGTCCAACTCGACGTCGTTGTATTCAATGACTATGAGGTCGGCGCTGCACCGGGGGCACTTCATGGGTTTGTGACGCCATGAGTGTATATGCACGTAGGAGGGCCGTCAAGAAAAGCCTCTTGCCTCGTGTCATCTGGAGGTGGACAGATGGTGGTGTGCGTGGTGAGCGTCAGCACTCCCGCACTTGACGCGGTTCGCATATCAGGCCTGCTGCCGTGTGCCGAAGAATGCAGCACCACGTGTGGCACGACTTTGTGATGTTGCCCTGCTCATCTATGCAGGCTTGCGTTCGAGCAACTCAATGAGCACGTTGTCTGGCCCAAGCAGGAATGAGATGCGGACGCCGGGCCGGAAGTTCGTGATCTCCTGTGTGAATGTGACGCCCTTGGCCTTGAGGTCGGCTACCGCGGAATCAAGGTCGTCTGTGACGACCCCGAAGTGTTCCAGCCCGTATGTGCTGCCAGGGGGTGGTGCCTCGTGAGTCGGTGGTTCGGCACGTCCCTTCAAAAAGATGTTGGAACCGTGGAGATCGACCATGACCATGGTGCTTCCATCTGGCGCTGTGCCTTTGCTCTTAATGGTCGCTCCGAACTTGTCGACAAACCAGTCGGCGGCTGCCTCAGGGTCGGGGCTGATAATGTGTACGTGGTCGTACATGAATGTGGCCATCAGTGTCTCCTTTCGCTCGGGAATACTAGAGTGAGACACTCTTGGTGTCAACCGCGGCCGCCGGGATTTCCGGACCACGATACCCGTTTCCGGCCGCACGCACTTGCCCCTGTGAAAAGCGGCCATCTCCGTGCAACTCTGTGTTGGGTCAGTTGGGAGCGGTGTGCACCTGTGCAGAACCACTGTTGCCATGGTTCGCGCAAGTCCGGACTCTCAACAGTTTCTGACGACTAATATACCTGTGATTGACGTACTACATCTTTTCTTGACTACAGATGTTTGGTTGAGGACAATACGGCGATGGCTCCTACTCTTGCTATTCGAACGCGTCGACCGGCCAGGGCAACGCGTGCGGTCGTTGGTAAGCCGTGGGGCTGGCAACTGGTTCTTCGTAAAGATACTCTTTGTCCGCAAGGGATGCCGCTTGAGTCTTCAGTCTCATGAAGTGAAGCAAGAGAGCATGGTGCTGTGGAGGGTGATGTGTCACTAATGGACGAGTACACGGCTTTGACACACCACTGATGCGATGCTACGATACTGCTGCACCGCGCATGCTATCAGACCACAGCAATTCAATTACGTGTGAGTGGCGAAGGGTGCGGGATCTGGATAGCACCTGAAGTGGACGATCCTGCCAGTTGGTTGGTACCCGCGTTTTTGCTGTGCTTGTTGCTCTCGGGCTTCTTCTCGAGTGCTGAATCAGCGTTCCTCGCCCTTCAGCGTCTCAGGGTTCACTACCTTCGTGAGAGCGGCGCACGCGGCGCAGCCGAGCTCGCCCGCGTTCTGGACAGACCTGAGCGCCTGCTCGCGACCGTCCTGCTTGGCAACAACCTCGTCAACATTGCAGCAGCCACCATCGGGACGATATGGTCTGTCGCTGTCTTTGGTCTCCCCTGGGGGCCCCTGGTTGCCACCGTCGGGGTGACAGCCATCGTCCTCGTATTCGGCGAACTCCTGCCGAAGACTCTCGCTGTTCACCATGCAGAGAAGCTGGCAGTCAACTACGTCGTTCCTATCCGTGCCTTTGAACTGATCTTGTATCCCTTTGTGAGTCTTCTCGACCGCATCGGCTTCGGTTTCCGGCGGATGGTGACCGATGCAGAGGTGAAGCGGACGATGGTCAGCCCTGGCGAGCTGCGCTCTGCTATTGACGTTGGTGAAAGCGAGGGGGTTGTCGAAGAGGACCAGGCGGAGATGCTGCACAAGGTACTCGAGCTCACCAACCGGCCTGTGAGCAAGATCATGGTGCCGCGAACCGAGATCACCTGGATCGCCGCACAGACGAAGCTGAGCGACTTCCTGGCCGTCTACGCCGAGAAACCGTACAGCCGGTTTCCCGTCTATCAGGACTCAACTGACAATGTCATCGGCATACTATCCTCCAAAGATGTGCTGATGAAGCTGACTTCCACTTGTGACTTGGAGGCCGTCGTTGTTGACGAGTTGATTCGGCCGGCCTATTTCGTGCCGGAGAACATGCTGCTTGGGAGGTTGTTGTCCGAGATGCGCGACCTTGGCCACCACGTGGCGCTTGTTGTCGACGAGTATGGCGGCGTCGCAGGAATGGTGACGCTTGGTCTTCTTACCGAAGAGGTTGTCGGCGAGATCAAGGACGAGCTTGGGAATGAAGATGAGGACTTCGTGGTCACCGGTGCCAACACGTACAAGCTGGATGGAGGTTACAGGGTCGAGGATGCCAACGAAGAACTTGGCCTGGGTTTGCCACTGGGTGATTACGAGACTGTGGCTGGCTTTATCTTGAGCTACATGGGACGAATTCCTCGCGAAGGCGACCAACTGAAGTATGGTGATTTGAAGATCGTGGTCTCCGAGATGCGTGGCATGAAGATCGAGAAAATTATTGTTACGAAGGATGGAGCTGGGGCGGGCACAACTCGCCGTGAAGCATCACGAGGCGGAGATGCAGCGGCTTCGCCTTAAGTATGGGCGTACGGAGGCAGCCAGATATATCTCCCACCTGGATTCCATGCGCGCCTGGGAGCGCATATTCCGGCGGGCTGGCGTGCCTCTTGATTACACACGCGGTTTTACCCCCCACCCGAGGCTCGCCGTAGCGTCACCCCTGCCTGTAGGATTCACCAGCTCTGCTGAGCTGATGGATATCTGGGTGCGGAAGTGGATGCCTCCAGATGCTGCGTACATGGCCATTCGCGAACAACTGCCGCAGGGGTTCACTCTCGAATCGGTCATTGAGGTTCCGCTTACCCTCGGCTCGCTGCAGTCCAAGGTGTGTGCGGCGCGGTACACGTGTGTGGCACAGCATCCGCAGGGACTTGCCGGTGCGCAACATGCCGCAGCTGCCCTGCTTGACAGCGAGACCTGGGTCTTCGAGTACTCGCGTGGTGAAGAGAGGAGGTCAATCGATGTGCGTCCTTTCCTACTGGGCTTGGAAATCCGAGAGGGTGATGGGGGGTCCTGCTGCATCGATCTCCATGTAAAGCACGGGCAGGAAGGCAGTGTTCGGCCTGACCACATCCTCGCAGTACTTGGCTTTTGCGAACCAGCGGAGAGCATCCACCGGATATCATTGTCGATAGAGCCCTGAGGCTTGCTGATATTGCGCCCGCATCATGCGGAGGTCGGTCCGGGGACTCTCTTTTCTCAGCAAGGAGGCATAGGACGGTTGAGACTTCTACTTGTCAGGCATGGCGAGACCGTGTGGAACAGTGAACGACGTGTTCAGGGGGGTGCCAAGGATACGGAGCTGAGTGAGACCGGCAGGCGCCAGATAGCTCGACTCGCACGTGCACTCAGGGGCGAGAAATTCGACCTCATCCTGTGCAGCCCCCTGCAGAGGGCCGTGCTCACGGCTGAGTCCATCAATGACGGGCACGGCGCGACCATTCTGACTGACGAGCGGCTGAAAGAGGTAAACGTCGGCGAGTTCGACGGTCTGTCAACACTGGAGATGTCGAGGACATTCAGTGAACTGCTGTTGGAATGGTGGAAAGGCGGTCGCGAGCGGCTGCCCGGTGGAGAGAGTTTCGTGGAGTTGCAACAACGGTGCTGGTCGGTGGTGAGCCCGTATATCGAATCGAGGTCACATGAGAACCTTGTGGTGGTGAGTCACTACTTCGTGACGCTTTCGATCATCTTCCGGGCGCTCGAACTGCCGCTCGAGATGCTTGTGAAGTTCCGAATGGATCCGGCAAGTATCTCGGAGCTGGAATTTGGGGCCTTCGGCCCCCGCCTTGTGCGCTTCAATGACCGTTCCTATCTGTCAATGTAATGGTCAGCCGAGGTACCTTGCCTGCTAACGTAGAGGAGAGGGTCCTGCGGTTTGTGAGGGCCAATTCCCTGGTGTCACCGGGGAACAGTGTTGTCGTCGCCGTGTCAGGAGGGGCGGACTCGCTCTGCCTGCTGCATGTGCTGTATCGGCTGCGTGAACGTCTTTCGGTCGACCTGCAGGTGGCGCATCTTGATCACATGTTGCGACGTTCTGCCTCCTGCGAGGATGCGAAGTTCGTCGCTGCGCAGGCTGCCGACCTTGGGCTCCAGTGTCACCTGCATCAGGCGGATGTGGCCGCCTACGCACGCTCACGCGGGCTGGGTCTCGAGGAGGCAGCTCGTGAAGTCCGCTATCGTTTCCTTGCCCGTGTAGCGCGGAGTGTGGGTGCCACGTATATAGCGACTGGCCATACCCGTGACGACTCGATTGAAACCGTGCTGCTGAACATGATTCGCGGCGCCGGTATCCACGGCCTTCGTGGGCTTGGACCTTCGACGTTGCTGCCGCTGGGGTTGGAGTGCAAGGACGACACTGTGCGCGACCCTTTCAGGCTCGTGAGGCCTCTCCTTGTGCTCTCTCGCCGTGAGACCGAGGAGTATTGTGTCGCGCTTGGCCTTGAACCAAGGGAAGACTTGAGCAACTTGTCTCCTGACTTTCTGCGCAACCGAGTGAGACACGAGTTGCTTCCACTGGTGCGCCAGATGAATCAGCAATTTGATGACGCGCTGCTGCGTCTCTCCGCCGCCGCGCGTCAAGATGATGATTTTCTCGAGCGCGAGGCGGACGCAGCATGGCGCCGTCTTGTGACGGTCGCACCGTCACACGTTTGCCTCGATGTCCCAGCTTTTCGGTCCGTGGCGCCGGCCCTGCAGGCCAGGCTCGTCCAGCGTGTCTTTGCAGCCCTTGCAGGAGACACGCGCGATCTCACGGCGGCACATATCTGTGCCGTGCAGTCGCTGGCGTTTGCTCAGGGGGGAAAGGTGGTGCGCGTGGCCCGCGACATTGTATGGCGTAGAGAAGGTGACAGGCTTCTTGCGTTCCTTGAGGGTTTTGACCCTTCTGCGGGTCGTTTTCTCATGCCAGATGAGCCTGTCCCCCTCAACATCCCTGGTGAAACGTGGGTGCCTGGGTGGCGAGTGGCTGCGGTCATTGGTGATGGAACGGACATGTCTTCCAGTCCGGGCGTCGCTGCGGTGTTCGATGCGGATCGAGTCGGTAGAAAGCTCACTGTGCGGAGGAGAAGGCGAGGCGACCGCATGCAGCCCCTGGGTATGGGTGGTACGAAGAAGCTGCAGGACGTCCTGGTTGATTGCAAGGTGCCTGCGGTGGCACGGGACACAGTGCCGATTGTTTGCTCGGGTGATGATATCGTGTGGGTGGTCGGATGCCGGATTGACGAACGCTTCAAAGTCCTCCCTTCCACCCGTTCTGTCCTGCGGCTCACGTTTGTTCCTGCGTGACCGTACTGCTCGGTCCTTACGAGTGCGGCCCTGTCATACGCTATACTGTACGCATGGATAGCATCCTTCTGATCGACAAGCCCAAGGGAATCACATCGGCCAGGGCCGTTGCACTCATCAAGAAGCGCCTGAAGGTGAAGGTTGGACACACGGGGACACTCGATCCTCTTGCGACCGGACTGCTTATCGTCCTCACGGGCAAGCGTACCAAGCAGGCGGGAGCCTTTCTGCACATGGATAAGACGTACACGGTGCAGGCCATGCTGGGCGTGACAACGACCACGTACGA
>CAZODZ010000036.1:0-16266 GCA_964578745.1 uncultured Dehalococcoidales bacterium
ACTCCTCCGCAATGACGGCTATATCACCGAGAGGGAAGGTGCCGTCTGGTTCGAATCGAGCCTTCTTGGCGACGACAAGGACGCCGTCCTTGTCCGCTCTGACGGAAGCCCCACGTACTTCGCTTCGGACGTGGCATATCACTACGACAAGCTGGTCAGAAGGGGTTTCGACTGGGTCATTGACATATGGGGTGCTGACCACCAGGGTCACATACCACGGATGAAGGCGGTAGTGAAAGCATTCGGGGAAGACCCTGACAAACTCACTGTTCTCACATGCCAGCTTGTGAATCTGCGGCGCGGTAAGGACGTAGTCAAGGCATCCAAACGCAGCGGCGATGTCGTCACCCTGCGCGAACTTGTCACGGAGGTCGGCCCTGACGCGTGCCGCTACAATTTCCTGTCGCGTTCAGCAGACAGCCAGATGGACTTCGATATTGAGCTGGCCAAGAGACAGTCAGCAGACAACCCTGTCTACTATGTCCAGTATGCTCACGCGCGTATCGCCAGCATACTTCGCGGCGCGGCCGAGCGTGGCATCGTGCAGGAGGAAGGCGACGTGTATCTGCTGCAACACGAGTCTGAGATGCAGCTGCTCCGCATACTGTCCAAGTTCCCGGAGGCAATTGACACGGCTGCACGTACCTTGCAACCCCACTACCTACCGTACTACGCACAGGAACTTGCCACAGCATTCCATGCGTTTTACAAGCAGTGCAGAGTATTGACCGAGGACAAGCCACTGACACAGGCCCGGCTGCGCCTTGTTCTGGCGACCAAGGCTGTCCTAGTGCGGACGCTTGACCTCATGGGCATATCCGCCCCTGAACAGATGTAGCAGTGACTGCGCGCGATGCACCTGCCCAGTTAAAGTGCGGGTATAGGCCCCGCGTGCAGGCGCCAGCACCTGAGAACAGTAAAAGGGAAGCTGACAGACAGAACAGAGCCCGTGGCTCCCCATCCCTACGCCAGGCGAAGGATGTTCCACACTACACCATCTGGAGCCCCGCCGTCACACCACACTCCACCAACCGCCTGTAATGCTCCCACTCGTTATCCACCCATCGCTGGATAGCCGCCAGTGTCTTCTCGTCGCGCTGCGGTTTAAACAAGTGAGCGAACCTGCCCTGATCCTTCAGGTACTCCTCGATAGGCTTACGCAGCACCTTGCCCTCCAGTATCTGTTTCGAGCGCAGATTGAACTCAACCCTGCCGTTCTGGGCCTCGAACAGCGCCCATGCGCCTGTCTCGACCGCCAGCCGACCATAATCAATTGTCCGCTCCATCGGGAAACGCCAGCCAGGCGCACAGGGGATATGGAACTCCAAGTACTTCGGCCCCTTGATGCCTGCAGCCTTCCTCACTTTGCGGTACATGTCCTCGGGGTAAGAGGGCGATGCCTGCGCCATATACGGCAACCGGTGTGCGAGCATGATGCCCGCCATATCCTTGCGCTGCTCGAGCTTGCCTGTCCACGTGGTAGTCGTCCACGCTCCGAACGGCGTGGCGCCGCTGCGCTGGACACCAGTGTTCGAGTAAATCTCGTTGTTGTAACAGACAAAGATGCAGTTTGTGCCGCGCTCCATAGCTCCCGACAGCGACTGCAGGCCGATGTCATAGGTTCCACCATCGCCCGCCCATACAACTACGTTCACATCTTCTTCGCCCAGACGTTTCAGCGCCGCGTCGACGCCGGACGCCGCAGCCCCACCGGCCGCGAACGCCATTGTGAGCACCGGAACGTTGAATGGCGATCTTGGGTAGCTCGTTGCGACCGACGCAGTGCAGGACGCCGGACTGATAAGCACGGTCTTCGGGCCAAGTGCCTTGAGCGCGATGCGAAGCGACAACAGATCGGCACAGCCGGGACATGAGCCCGCACCCGGGAGCATATATTCTTCCCTCGGCAGATCTTTGATAGCCATCTAGTTGCCTCCCGTGTCTTTAAGGTCCCACCACTCCACTACATCGTGTCGCGCGTCTCCCACTATCACCTTCTTCGTCATCGCCTCGATATCTTCGAAGGTCACATCACGGCCTCCCACACCGCAGAGGTAGCCATAGACAGAGCAGCCCTGCACCCCCATGACAGCGGAACGCGTCTCGTGGTACATCCAGCCGCCCGAGCCAACCGAGATGTTGCGATCGAGCGCAATGAACTTGCGGTCCCTGCCGATACGTCTTAGCTCCTCATCCGGGTATGGCCGCAGAACACGCATGCGCGCGAGACCGACCTTGAAGCCCTGGTCACGCAGATTGTCTACAGCCACCTTAGCTTCGGAACCCAGTGACGCCATGGCAAGCAGGATGTAGTCCGCGTCCTCGACACGATACTCTTCAATGAGGCCGCCATGGTATCGGCCAAAGCGCTGCTGGAAGTCATGACTCATCTCAGGGATCAGTCGCTTCGCGGCCTCCATCCCCTCCTGCATCGTATAGCGCTTCTCCATGTGGTACTCGTCGGAGAGCACATTCCCAAACGTCACCGGATTTCTCCAGTCGAGCTTCCAGTGCGGGGAGAAACGAGGCAGCCAGCTGTCGACCTCATCCTGCGTCAGTATCTCTACCGGCATCATGGTGTGTGAGATAGTGAACGCGCTGTAGCTGATCATCACAGGAAGTTGAACTGCTCTGTGTTCAGCCAGCTTGAACGCAAGGATGATCGTATCGAAAGCCTCCTGCGCGCTTGAGACATAGAACTGTATCCAGCCCGTATCCCGCTGGGCCATCGAATCGGTCTCGTCGGGCCACAGGCTCCAGCCCGGGCCAAGCGTCCGGTTCACATTGACCATCACGACGGGGAGGCGGGAGAGACTTGCCCAGTGCAACATCTCATGCATAAGAGCAAGACCGTGGGACGAGGTTGCCGTGAACGTTCGCACGCCCATTGAGGCAGCCGACACAGTAGCAGCCATAACCGAGTGCTCGCTCTCGACGCGGAGGTACTCCGCTGAGAGCTCGCCATTCTCAACAAATCGTGCCAGTTCCTCCACGATAACCGTCTGAGGCGTAATTGGATACGCGGCGATGACCTCAGGCCTGCAGAGCTGGACGGCCTTCGCAACGACCTTGTTGCCGACGTCGAACATGACCGCCATCGCTAGTCCTCCCGCACCATCGTTATAGCTTTCTTCGGGCACTCCCAAGCGCACACGCCGCAGCCCTTGCAGTAGTCATAGTCGATACTCACCGAGTCGTCCTCCGCCCGCTTTACAGCGTTCTCGGGACAGTAGACCCAGCAGCGCAGGCACTTGATGCACTCGGCCTGGTTAATGACCGGCTTGAAGTCGCGCCAGCCACCTGTCCTGCCAGCAGCACCTTGACAGGGGTAGGAAATGGTGGTGTCGGCCTCATATCGTCTTGTCACCGGTTCACCTCCACCAAGTTGTATGCTTCCTCAGCGGCTGCCGCGTTCTCCTCCCCAGCGTAGCCCTTCCACTGTCCCTTTATGACCTCTTGAATGGAGTCCAGAGACACTTCGTCAGTGAGCTTCGCGATGGCGCCCAGCAGGGGTGTATTAAGCGCCGGTATGCCGCTCACCAGCAGGTTTCTCTTGATCGAGATGCCAGCAGCATCGACAACCGCTACGCGAAACCTACCCGAAAAATCGAACTCATCCGGCTTCTTTCTTGTGTTGATGACTATGGTGCCGCCCTGTTTCAGGCCAGCGACCACATCGGTAGACTCGAGCGTCTGGCGATCCAGTACAACGACCATGTCCGGGTGGTAGACACGGCTGCGGAGGCGAACCTCATCATCCGCTATACGCACAAACGCCGCGACAGGTGCACCCCTCCGCTCACCACCAAAGTGAGGGAATGCCTGAACTCCCTTCTTGCCATCGCGAAGCGCCGCAGCTGCGAGCAGGTTTGCCGCCGTGACAGCCCCCTGCCCACCACGACCATGGAATCGAACTTCAAGCATGCCGGTCTCCCTCCTTTGTCGAAGCACAACCCAAAAACAGATGTGTCTACCATTGCCAGATCGGCACTGCTACACGGTGGTCTACGCCTTCTCCGTGTCTCCCAGCCTCCTCCAGCGAGGGACACAGAGCCAAGACCACTATGCCTGCCACTCATGTCAGAATATCCAATTGCCATTAATCGTAGTCATAGAACCCTTTGCCCACCTTCCGCCCAAGCTGACCAGCCTTGACCATCTTTTCGAGCAGTATCGGCGCTGCAAATCTCTGATCTTTGAATGACGCATACATGCCATTCGAGATATTCAGCAGCACGTCGAGCCCTATGAGATCGGAAAGCGCAAGCGGACCCATGGGATAGTTGAAGGACAGCACACAGCAGGTATCAATATCCTCTTTGCTGGCGAAGCCGCTCTCGAGCAGTCGCATTGCATCGAGAAGGTAAGGGACCAACAGTCGTGTGCTGAGGAAGCCCGGTGCATCCTTGGCAACCCACGTCTCCTTGCCGAGTGAAACAGAGAACTGACGCGCCATCTCA
Source organism: uncultured Dehalococcoidales bacterium (assembly GCA_964578745.1). Taxonomy (GTDB): domain Bacteria; phylum Chloroflexota; class Dehalococcoidia; order GIF9; family AB-539-J10; genus SKVJ01. The sequence goes on from CAZODZ010000036.1 coordinate 4,461, forward strand.
AGCGTTCGAAACGACGTGAGGATAGTGCAGACAAGTTCCACTCCTTTCATGCGAGGGACCGGATTGAAGAAGTGGATACCGACGACGCTCTCAGGTCGTTTCGTCACCATTGCCATGTCCAGGATGGAGAGTGACGAACTGTTGCTGCCAAGGACAACGTCGTCCTTACAGTATTCATCAAGGGCGGCGAAGACCTTCTTCTTCGCGTCAAGGTCCTCATATATGGCCTCAACGATGATATCTGCGCCCGACATGTCCTTCAGGTCGACACTTCTGAAGATGCGGCGTAGTATGTCATCCCTCGCTGCTGCCTCCATCTTACCCTTGTCCACAAGAGCCGTAAGATTCCGCGTCAACTGGTCAACAGACCTTTCGACAAGGTCAATCGAGACGTCATTCAATATTACGTCGTAACCAGCGGCCGCCGAGACCTGCGCAATACCACGCCCCATTGTCCCAGCACCAACGATTCCAACGGTTCCCATGAGTTGACCTCCAGAAGCTGCAGCCAAGCGCGAATGCGAGGAGCATGCCCTTCGGTCGATTCTATCACTCCCCCACGCGCATTTCCATTTGCGCCAGCGCCTGAACACGCGTGCAGATGACGTTCACTCACACTCAGATACATTGACGATGCATACGTGTGTGTTTAACATCTAGTCATGAGATCGACAACGCACCGCAACCCCCGCTTCCACCTCTTCCCCAACGGCACCACCATCAATGCCGCCGGCCATCTTGTTGTTGGCGGGTGTGATACATACGACCTGGCAAAGGAATACGGCACTCCGCTTTATGTGTACGATGAGCAGACGCTGCGGCACCAGTGCCGCGAGTTCGTGGAGCGGTTCTCCAACCGCTATCCCGATACCGTGGTGTGCTACGCATCCAAGGCGTTTCTCAACAGGGCGATGGCGGAACTGGTCAAGGAAGAGGGCCTGGGGCTTGATGTGGTATCCGGAGGCGAGATGGCCATCGCAAGGGCAGTCGACTTCCCCCCGGAGCGCGTCTACTTCCACGGCAACAACAAGACAGTTGAAGAGCTCGTTCACGCTCTCGACTGGAATGTAGGTCGTGTCGTTGTCGACAGCTCCGACGAACTGCGACTTCTTGATGACCTCGCGAGGGAGAAGGGAGTCGTCCAGCAGATCCTGCTGCGCCTCACTCCGAACATCGACCCGCACACGCATGAGTACACAACAACTGGTGTGCTAGACAGCAAGTTCGGCATACCCATCGCTACGGGGCAGGCCGAGGAGGCGCTGGCAGCTGCCTTGCATATGAGAAATGTCAGCCTGCTCGGCCTGCACTTCCATCTCGGGTCGCCAATACCAGAACCCGGACCATACGAAGCCGCGCTCGAAGTTGTGATCGGATTCGCCCGGCAGATGAAGCAGAAGTACGACTTCGACCTCATCGAGCTGAACATCGGAGGCGGATTCCCCGTAAACTACACGGTCGAGGACTCGTACCCACCTGTCGCCGTGTATGCGGACACGATAGTCTCTGCATTGTCCAACCTGTTGCTGCGGAACAGCCTCCTACCTCCGCGCCTCACAATAGAGCCGGGCAGGGCAATCAGCGCCCGGGCCGGTGTAGCGCTATACACAGCGGGTGTCCTCAAGTCGATACCCGGCGTCAGGAGATTCGTCTGTGTAGACGGGGGAATGTCAGACAATATCCGGCCTCCACTCTACAGTGCACGGTATGAGGCGCTGGTGGCGAACAAGGCAGCCGAGCCGGATGCACAGACGGTAACCATCGCGGGCAAGCTGTGTGAGTCCGGTGATATACTTATACGTGACATTCAACTTCCTAGAGTCGCGGCCGGCGACATACTCGCTCTGCCCGCATCCGGTGCGTACTGTATTGCGATGGCAAGTAACTACAATGCTACTCCCCGACCTGCGGTGGTCTTCGTGAGCCAAGGTGAATCGCGTATCGTCAGACGGCGCGAGACATACGACGATCTTCTGAGTCTAGACGTGTAGAGCAACATGTGGCGAACATTCGGACAGGCGACCACCATTTCGTGGCTCTCCCGCAGCATACGTGAGGGCGAGGGACATCATGCCTATCTGCTGCTCGGGCCGGAGCACGTCGGTAAGAGAACACTTGCGACAGACATAGCCTGCGCGCTCAACTGCACTTCGGCAGAGTCTCCCTGTGGTGAGTGCGAGGCGTGTCGCCGCATTCTAGACAGCAAACACGCTGACGTCATAGCGGCAACGCTCAACGAGCCTATCGAAGCAAGCGAAGACAGTCAGCCAGACGAGGAGGATACACACCCTGGCCGGAACATCAGGCTACGACAGGTGCGGCGGCTGCAGCACATGGCCAGCCTGCCTCCCTTCGAGGGCAGGACGAAGGTACTCATCATCGAGAATTCCGACCGAATGACACCCGAGGCCGCAAACAGCATCCTCAAGTCGCTGGAGGAACCACCGCAGCACGTCGTGTGGCTGCTGCTCGCAGAGGACGAGAGCCATCTCCTCGAGACAATCGTCTCGCGGTGTCAGCGCATCGACGTGCTGCCCGCACCGGTACCCGATCTGGAACGTTACCTCACAGAATCATACGGGCTGGAGCCGGAGCGTGCGTCCCTTATCGCCCGCCTATCTCGAGGGAGGACGGGATGGGCAATTCTGGCCTCAACGGATGAATCAGTGCTTGCATCCCGGGCATCAAGGGTGGAAACCATCATCCAGCTCGTTTACATGACACACACAGCGAGGTTCGATCTCGCGAGGGAGATAGAGAGTCAATACAGGAGAGACCCGAGGGGCGTCCTGGAGACACTCGAACTGTGGACGACATGGTGGCGCGACCTGCTTGTCATCAAAGGTGGTTGCAGCGACGGCATTGTCAACGTAGACTATGTCAACGACCTGAACGAGCAGGCAGGGCGCCTGAGCCTTGAGCAGATACGCGAATTCATCGGCAAACTTAGTGAGGCAACGGAAAACCTCGATTTCAACATGATTCCGCGCCTCGTATTCGACTCTCTTGTCTATTCGATTCCGCGCATCGAGAAGCCCACAGGTGAGGGCGAAGTGCCACTGGTCGTTCTCCAGGACGACAGTGAGACCTAATGAACGATTATGACAGGGTCAGGGACAGCCAGAACGCAAGAGGAGAAGAGAAGTCGGAGGAGTGGACTGTTGCTGAAGCAAGAGAACGGGATGAGAGCCCCGTTGCAGACAGCAGTACAGTTGACAAACGCCCCGAAACAAACGCTGCATCCCCGACAAAGGACGAAGAGAATCTGACTGAAGCCCTGAGTGGCACAGCGGGGCATGTTGCTCGAAAGGGGGGCGACGCAGCCCCGGATGAGACCGGTGCAGCCGGCGAGGTCAGCATCGACGCATCCGATAAGCTGGCACACACCTTCAGCAGACCAGACGCACAAGCCACTGAAGAGCACCCCGAAGCCGGACCGCCACACGAGGCCGAGTCTGACGAGCGGGTACGTCCGCACATCATCCTGGAGGCCGGTACAGACGAGCAGTCACTCAGAGCCCTTCGAGTGTGTAGAGAGAAGGTGAAGGAGCTCAAATTGAGGATGCAACCGCTCGCCGCACGCTACGATGACGAGCGGCACGTCACCATCTTCTTCCGCGCCGATGAGAAGGTGGACTTCCGTAAGCTCGTGCGCGAACTGAGCCGGGTGCTCCACGCACGCATCGAGATGCGCCAACTGGCGCCGCGCGAGCAGGGAAGGCTGTGTGGCCTGGTGGGCAAATGTGGATATCCGCTCTGTTGCAGAACGTTCCTGGGACAGTTTGCTCAGTCATCTATCAAAATGGCGAAGACGCAGGACCTGACGCTGAACCCCATGAAGATATCCGGCGTGTGCGGACGCCTGCTCTGCTGTCTCAACTACGAGCAAGAACTGTACGCAGACGTGAAGTCGCGGATGCCCAAGGTCAACAAGTTCGTCGAAACCGAATTCGGCCGCGGCAGAGTGACAGGGCTGAACGTGCTGAAGGAGACAGTGACTGTCCAATACGAGACGCTTACTAGAGAGCTGACTCTTGACCAGGTGAGTGTGTCCGAACTGCCTGATTCACATGGTGACGTGGGAGGTACTTCTGCCACTCAGCATGAGAGCAGAAGTAGTGATACGGGACAAGATAGCCGTGGCCACGAGGAACCGTCGGCACAGTGAGCAAGGTCATCCCCGCCTGCTCCGGCGTCCTGCCACCCTTCTTCCTGTTGCACAGTTTGCAGGCGCTCACGACGTTCTCCCAAGTGTGACGACCGCCCTGGCTGCGGGGAACCACATGGTCAAGGGTCAGTTCACGCGTCTCACGCCCACAGTACTGACAGGTAAAATGGTCGCGTATGAATACCTCCAAACGCGTGAGACGCCGCTGATGGAAAGGCCGTCTCACAGAGTGGACCAGTCTTATCACGGAGGGTATGGGGTAAGAGGTCGACACAGTACGAACCTCGCCCCGGCTGTCCTCGACCAGCTCCGCCTTGCCGCAGAACACAAGGACTATCGCCCGTCGAGTTCGGCACACATCATGAGGCTCGAAGCCCTGATTGAGGACCAGTACAGGTGCGTCTACCATACGGGAACTCTGTGGGTATTCTAGCAACGAGGTTCCAGCATCGCAACAGCAAGGGAGCATACGAGTGGCGGGTTAAGAGTCACGAATCAACGGACTGGAGCCACATGTTCATCAAGAGTACTGACGGCCCGCCTGCCCGTTTGAGAACAGACCATCATCCGACCCCGGTGGCACAGCGACTCCAGACCGGCGACTCGTGATTTTCAAGGCAGCTTCGTCAAGAAGTAGGTCATACCTCCGCTGGCGACGATCGTCTGCCCCGTCACATAGCTAGCCGCATCCGAAGCAAGGAACACTGCCAGACGGCCTATCTCGTCCGGACGTCCCCACCGTCCAACAGGGATGATTCGATCCTGGGCCGCACGCACCTCCGGCTTTGACTTGTAGAGAGCTGCAGGAATCGGCGTGTCGATATGCCCCGGAGCGATAGCATTCACCCGAATGCCCCTTGGTCCGTACTCAGTCGCAATGGTCTTCGTGATGCTCACAACGCCAGCCTTGGCAGCCCCGTAGGCAACGCTGGTCTCGTATGGGACCATCGCGGCCAAGGATGCAATATTCACGATGTTTCCCCGTCTGCCATTGGCAAGCAAATAGCCGATGAACGCCTTGCAACAGAGGAACTGAGAGGTGAGATTCAAACGTATCATGAACTCCCACTGCTCAAGCGTCATATCCACCAGGCTCGTCCTCTTCGGCTCAGGTCCTACACCGCCTACGTTGTTTACAAGCACATCGACCGCGCTGAATTCCTTCAACGCCACCCCCATCATGCGTTCAACACTCTCAGCGTCTGTTACATCAGCCTCGACAACGAGGGCCCTCCTATCAAGGTTGCGAACCATAGAGGCGGTCTCTTCCGCCGACTCGCTATTCAACTCGGCCAGCACAACATGAGCGCCAGCATTGGCCATTTCCACCGCGATCCCACGTCCTATCCCGGAGCCCGCACCTGTAACCAGGGCTATGCGGTCATTGAGGCTATAGACAGAGTCATCACGCATCACTATCCTCCTTCGCAATCCGGCTCGTCGTCTTCCATAATGAAGCCAGGCACAGCCTGCGACTATATCACATCTTCACACAGGGTAGTACGCGAGTCCGAGCACTCCCGGCCCTGCATGGATTCCCATCGCAGGCGTGAAATCGCTTATGTGCAATTCGCGACAATCAAAAGAAGACTTCAGATGGTCGGCAAGTCTCTCGGCCTCGTCACGACAATAGCTATGAAGCACAATGCCACACAGTGGTCCGCCCGCAACCCGCCGTCCGACCACCTCAAGCAACTGCCGCTGCGCACTCGCTCTTCCACGTGCAATACGTATCACCCGGGCTTCACCGGAAAGGGGCTTGACCATGAACAGCGGGTTGACCCTAAAGATCGCATTGGTGTAGTGCAGCGCCACAGGCACCCTGCCGCTTCGAGCAATGTAGTAGAGGGTATCCAGGAAGGCGACCAGTTCCACGCGACTCATCACCCGGTGGGCCGATGCAATGACGTCGTCAACCGCACAGCCTCGTGCAGCAGCCCGCGCAGCCTCGAGCACAACTAGTCCCTGTGCCCCTGCTGCAGTCCCGCTGTCGACTACGTGGACAGAGATATTCCCCAGCGTATCCCGGGCAGTGGCCGCTGCCGCCAGGGCTGAGTCATGTGCAGCGCTGAACCTGCGAGAGATCGTGATGACAACAATGTCGGAGACATGAGCGGCAACAGCCTGGAGCACTGCATAGTAATCGCTGGGAGTCGGCGCTGAAGTCGTTGGCAGAACATCAAGGCGAGGCAATCGGCGGTACACCTCGTCCGCATCAATATCTATGCCATCGCGATACGACCGCCCATTCAGGTTGAACCTGAGCGGCACAGTGGCAACGCCGAGTCCGCTCGCCAACTCCTGTGGCACACAGGCACTACTGTCGGTAATGACCGTCACGCTGCCCATGCCAAGCCGACCTCGCACGACCAATCCAGCCAGGGGGGAGCTCGGCCGTCAAACGACGACAGACTCCGCCATGCACCTCCCAACGCCATATCTCTCGCCGCAGACGACTTCCAGAAGTCGCCGGTAACGTGCCGCCACTGCATCCCAAGTCCAGAGTTCCTCGACGAGCCGCCTTCCCTCATACGCCCTCCGCATACGCGCTTTGTCGTCGGAGAGGAGTTCCAAAACCCGCGCAGCCATCTCCGGAGCACTGTTGGCCATAAGGCCGACATCCCTGCCCTGGAAGATAAAGCGATGTGCCGGTATGTCTGAGACAACCGGCACAGTTCCTGCCGCCATTGCTTCGACCAGCGGGATGCCAAAACCCTCGAAACGTGAGGCGGAGACATACACAGAGCAGGACTGCATCAGCGCTACCTTCTTACGCTCTGACAGGTAGCCATGGAACCGGACCATATGCTCCAGTCCAAGCCGCCTGACCCGGCGTAGCAGAGATCGTCTCTGTCCTCCATCACCGACGATATGCAGCACAGTCCCGGGACGCTCACGATGGACGATGGTCATCATATCGATAAGCAAATCGACCCTCTTGTCTTTCCGAAGCCTCCCCACGTAGACGACATCACCACGGTGCGTCTCTGCTTGAAACGTGTAAAGCCTGGGGTCGACTCCGTTACCCACCATTTCGATTCTGCTCGAGTCGAACCCCATAGCCACAAGCCGCTCGCGCACCGCAGGATTCACCACGGCAATACCGTCGACGTTCAAGTGACGGAGAAGCCAGCCCTCCGCCTGTGCAGCAACGCCGTGTGTGGCTTCATCCGACCCCCGGCTCCACGGGTCTTGAAAGAGGTGGTGGATGACAGCAACCACAGCTACGTGCGTCCATTCACGTCCCACCATGTAGGAACCAACTATGCCGTTCGCCAGTATCACGTGAGGTCTCGCCTCAAGCGCATCCCGGCGCAGCCGACGATAGCTCATGAGGACAGAAGGCAACCGCAATATCGTCTGCAATGGCCGCTCAGTGAACGAGAATTCGTCAGACCAGAGCCAGCGGGCAGCCGTGGGAGGAGCAGGACAATCGATCGTCACACCATTTACTACGAAGCGGCGACCGCAGACTTCAAGAGGTACATTGGGACAGACAATGGTCGTATCACAGAGATCCACGAGGCGGGAAAACGAGTACAGGGCGTGTACAAGTCCTCCTTCTGTGAAGGCAAATGCATCACCCTCTTGGTGCGGCCCACCACCCAGATTGTAGAAGAGGACCCGCCACCTGCTGTCACCCATGGCAGATGCAGTTTATAAGAGGCGCGGTGTTAGCTCAAAATATATAATCCACGGCGGTGGCACAGGCAACATGGAACATACTTGATTCCGTGACCACCGGCGGCATTCTGTGGCTGTCGCTCGTTCTCATTATCGCCTTCGTGGGAGAAGTCGGTCTGCCATTCACGGCCCCCGTACTCGAAAGCCTGCTCATCTACACAGGCTTCCATCTTGCCGGCGGTGCCATGTTGACAGCGACTGCTCCCTTTCTCACTGCCGTATTCATGGGCCGCCTGGCAGGTACACTCTGCGGATATCAACTCTCAAAACGGCTGGGCCGGCCGTTCATAGGGAGATTCGGTCAAAGGCTGGGCATCACGATGCATCGCGTCGCCATGCTGAGGCAGAGGATATCAGAGCTGCTGGTGCCCTCTGTGATTCTTGCGCGGTTCACTCCAGGCCTCTGCGTACTCACAACAATCGCCTGCGGGGTGTCCAGCGTGAGAACCACCCATTTCTTGGGCGCAGTCGCGGCACAACTGCTCATCTGGGAGGCAGTGTTTCTAGGCGCAGGGGCAGTCGCCCGTCTCGCTTCCCAGCCCCTGGATCCTGATTCTTATCCCAAGGTACTACTCGTGACGGTATGCGTCGCAATCGCACTTGGCGCAGTAGCCCGCTACGTCGCTTTTCGTCGGCTGCACCGCCCGGTAGACAGTCAGGCCACAACTACCAGTCGTCTCTAACCAGCGTCTCGTCGAATAGGAGTCTCCTGACCAGAACAGGGCCCAGACTCGCCCCGACCTCAATGTCGCGCCCTACACCTGCAGTAAGGCGCCTGATGATGATAGCCACGAGGATGAACAACAACCCCAGCGTCAGCCCGACAGGCTCATTTGTCACCCACGTGAGCAATGGCGCCGACGCGAAGCCGACCAGCATACACAGAGGGAGCACCCTGAGACCGCGGCGCGCACCGGCACCGGGCGTATCAGGCGGTGCCACAAGCGCGGCATACCGCACTGCGGCACCCACTGCGAAGAAGACGAAACAGAGCAACCCCACGTAGGCCCCATACACCATCAGAAGCACGAACAATGCTCCTACAGCGGTACTGTTGCCCTTCTCACCGTGCCCATGCAGCGGTGGCCACATCTGTCCAATCACCGCAATTGCACCTGCAAGGGCAACCACTCCCACTGGCAGAGAGAAGCCGAATCCGATGAGCACAGGAAACGCACCCTTGGCAATGTCCACCACAACGGCCAAGGCCGCATAGAGGGGGCTGGCACGATGCCACAGTGCAATATGGAGGTCACCCTCAGAAACATCAATGCCTTTCGTTACTGCGAGCGCGACGGTGAACGGCAGCGCACCGAGCAGGTACGCCGCTATCAGCAAAACCGCAGACCCTGCTACCATCCGATTGGCTTCAAGGAATCAATCGCGCCCGCCGGGCCTTCGTTCGTCGACGTCGAGGTTATAGTGCGGCGCCATGATGTTGAACACGGTGCCGATGCGAGGGTCAGCCAGACGGGCAACGATGCGTGTCTCGATATCATCGAGCGTCACCGATGTGGTCACCACAGTTGGCAGGCGGCAGTTGTAGCGATGGTTGAGCAGCTGGAAGAGCTTGGACCTAGCCCAGGGTGTAGCTGACTGCTCGCCGAAGTCATCCAGCACGAGCAGAGGAGCTTGTTTGACTTCGTCAAAGAAGCGCGTGTACGAGACACGAGTCTCCGGCCCAAACGCCGCCCTGAGGTAGTCGAGAAGGTCCGAGACGACGAGAAATAGCACAGGCTCGTTCCGGTCAAGGCGGTAGTTGGCAATTGCAGCTGCGAGATGAGTCTTCCCACATCCGTTGCGTCCCTGAAAGACGAGCCACCCTTCCGGTTGGCGCGCAAATTCCCGCGCGAGCGTGAACGCCATCTCGAGGTTCTGCTGCTCTTCCTGTGATAGTTCGACGCGTCGCGATTCGAAGTTCTCGAACGTCTGGGACCGCAGCCCCTCCGGCAATGGAGGCATCTTGAGAGTGCCGCGCACATCACCAAGAACGAGTACAGAGCAGTGGTCGTGGTCCATCAGCCTCTCGTTGACCTGTTCGCCCAACTCGTCCGCGGGAACGTCAGTGGTGATGACAGTGGGCAGGCCACGATTGAAACGGTGATTGAATATCTGCTCCAGCTTCTGCCTTGCCCATGACGAACCAATCTCACCATGGACGTCATCGAGCACAAGCAGAGGCACGTTCTTCACCTGTTCAAACAGTTCATCGTACGTTACATCACTGGAAGGGCTGAACGTGGCACGGAGATGGTCGAGCAGGTCGGCGGCACCGACGTAGAAGACAGGACGCCCGTTGGAGAGCAACGCGTTGGCGATGGCACACGAGAGGTGCGTCTTGCCACATCCAACGGGTCCCACCAGCACCAGCCAGCCGTTCGGTGACTCAGCAAACCGGCGCGCGACTTCGTATGCCCTTGAGTACTCCGGCGTGGAGCCGCCACGGCCGTGCGGACTGAATGAGTCGAACGTGTAGTGAGCGAGATAGTCAAGATTGCTGTAGCGCTGCAGCAGTCCCTGTTTCTGCCTCGCGAGCTCTCCTTGCCTGCAGCGACAGGGAATGACACGCGAGTAATCCGGCGCCCCTGAAGGGCCAGCGGGGTGAACGAAGCCGACCCCCTTGCATATCGGGCATACCGGGCCGCTTGTACCATTCGCAGTTTCACCGGCAGCCTGACACTCAACGCTTGACGAGGTGCCCGAATCGTCCTTTGACATACTTGTCTCTGTCATCCGCGCCAGTAGCCGGTCGATGCGTTCCACTGTCTTTCCCTTCGGACTGCCAGCGTTCCAGGATTCTACTCACATATTTCCAGTTCAACCTGCGCGCACGAACCGCTTCCCGGAAGGCCTCTTCCACCCATGCTGGAGGGTACGTACGTTGTGCATCCCGCAATTCGTCGGCAATCAACGGAGAGACCACTCCGATATTCTGTTCATACAGCTGAAAAATATTCTGCACGGAAGGAGCCGACCCTCCTGCAGCTCCACACTTCATGCGCTGTTTGAATTCCTCGATCGCCGAGAGATCGCTTTCGAGATTGGCAAAGAAGATATCATGTTCAACACCATTCAACGGGGCGCGGACCTTCAAAAAGACCCCGCGGTCGATCGCAGCGCCGATGCCGCGAGAGCACTCATCTGGCGACAAGCCAAGCAAAGACGAACACTTCAACCCAAACTCTTCAGCGGTAACAAACGCGGGATAGTCGCGCGACTCGCTCAGCAGGTAGAACAGCAGCAAGCTCGTCTTCAGCTCAGTCATGTCGTCGACGAGGCGCACGACCTGGCTCACATACGTTCCGGGCACTGCCACGAACGCCCCCGACCACGCACTCAAGTATGGAACCAAGCCTGCCACTACAGACCATTCCTCCTGCTAGATTAATGAGCTCGTACCCGCCTCCTGCTGCTCTATATTATCGAACCGGACAGCGCGGTCGACAAATCGCACCTTGACCTGCCCGAGCGGTCCGTTCCGGTGTTTGGCAACTATTATGTCCGCTATGCCGCGTGGGTACGGTTCACCCATGATATCGTGCAGTCTATTCCATTCCTCTTCAGTCACGTATTTGTCCTCGCGGTAGATGAACAGGACAATATCGGCATCCTGTTCAATGGTGCCTGACTCACGAAGATCCGCGAGCTGTGGTACATGCGAAGCGCGCCACTCCACCGCCCTACTCAACTGGGACACGGCGATCACCGGAACATTGAGCTCACGAGCCATCAGTTTGAGCGATCGTGTTATCTGGCTCAATTCCTGGACCCTTGTTTCATTCCGGCCGCCACTCCCCTGGATAAGCTGCAGGTAGTCGATGATAACCAAATCAAGCCGATGTTCGAAGTCCAGTCGCTTCGCCTTGCTCCTTATCGTCATGGTACCGACCTGGGGGGTATCATCGATGTAGATGCGCGTCTCGGATAGTCTACCAGCCGCCTCCATGATCTTCA
>CAZODZ010000037.1:0-16221 GCA_964578745.1 uncultured Dehalococcoidales bacterium
GGACGGCGACGGTCATATCTTGAGGACTGTAAACCGGCCATGGCAAAGGTGGTCGTGATAGCGGCTGCAGGACTGAACGAAGCGGCATCCCGCAGCCTGCCGACTTGCCCGACGTACTATCCTAGCAGGGTTGAGCGCGGACTGCATTGCGGTCGCGTAACTCCGCAGTGGCGGTTTTCGTCATGCCGGCTGTTGTGGCACTATAGGTCGACGCGGCCCCCAAGCGGGCCGTCGTGCTGGAGGACATGCCGAATGCAGGATAGGGCGCAGACGGTGCTCGGCCCGGTCAGCGGCGAAGACCTGGGCTTCACGCTGCCGCACGAGCACCTGGTATTCGACGGCTCAGCTATCTTCACCGCGCCGGCTGCTTCGTCACAGGGGCGCCTGGCGTAGAATACGTTCGTCGCCGGCCGTGTGCCGCCGCCGACTGGAGGTGACAGGTGTACCCGTGGGAAGCGATAGCGCGAATGGTCAGGGCGCAGGGTGTCGACTTCACCTTTGGCCTTGGTGACACTCACCTGCAGTTGTACGCTGCTGTCACTGACGGCCTCAATGCCGTAAACGTGCGCTACGAGGGCTCGGCGCCGTTCATGGCGATGGCGTACTCGCGCGTGACCGGCAGGCCCGGTGTATGCAGTGCCAGTACCGGCCCGGGGGTGGCCAACCTGGTGCCGGGGACGCTCGAGGCGCTGTCCGGCTGCAGCCCGCTCGTGATCCTGTGCCAGTCGATCAACCAGAAGACGGAGGGCATGGGCGAGTTCCAGGAGTGCGACCAGCTCGGCATGATGCGACCGGTCACGAAATGGGCCGCCAGGGTGCACGATATCGAGCGTCTTTCATGGTACGTGCGCCGTGCCTTCTCACTGGCGATGAACGACCAGCCCGGGCCGGTGTACGTGGAGATACCGTATGACGTTGGAGGTGACATAACACACGGCTTGAACGTGGATATCGTCGAGCCACCGTATACGCCGGCCGCGAGGTACCGCACGGCGGGGGACCCGGACATGGTCAGCAGGGCGGTGGACCTGTTACTCGAGGCCGAGCGACCGGTAGCCATTGCCGGCAACGGCGCCATGCTGTCCGGAGCGGGCGGTGCATTCCGCGAGCTTGTTGAGACTGTCGGGATACCGTTTGTCACGACGCCCGGGGGGCGTGGCGTCATTTCGGAGCGGCACCCGCTTGCACTCGGCGTCACGGGGCTGTATCGTAATATGCTCGCGAAGGGATACATCGAGAGCGCGGACCTTGTTATCACGATCGGCTCGCGCAACGAGGCGTTCCAGACCCACAGGTGGAAGGACTTCCCGGCAGGGGCAAAGTACATACAGGTCGATGTCCTTGCAGGGGAGATAGGCCGCAACTGGCTGCCCGACGTGGCCGTGGTCGGTGATGCCACTCTCGTCATCCGCGCGATGCTCGACGAGGTCCGCCGCCGCAAGATGTCCGGTCGCCTGTCGCCGGAAGCCCGCCTGGAGGAACTGGAAGCGCGGAAGGCGAAGCTGCTGGAGGATGTCGAGAGCGAGTGTGCCGGCGGCGGATTGCCGGTATCGGCCAAGCGCTACGTGCACGAGGTGGGACGAGTGTTCGGTGACAACACCATACTCGTGAACGAGAACGGCTCGCAGGACGCGTGGTCGTATGTCTACCCGTTCTACACCGTGGGCGACGATTCGATGTGCGTGACCGTGGCGGAACAAACGTGCATGGGAATGGGAGTGGTCGGCGCCATCGCTGCAAAGCTTGCGCGACCGGACAAGAAAGTGGTCTGTATTACAGGTGACGGGGCGTTCCAGATGTACATGAAGGAACTGCCCACGGCTGCGCAGTACGGCGTCGGCTGCACCTGGGTCGTGCTCAACAACCGGGCGTTCGGCTGGCCGATGTACTACCAGATGCAGACGGTCGGCTGGAACACGACCAGCGTGGATGTGCAGTCGGACTTTGCAGCGGTCGCCCGTGCGAGCGGCTGCCACGGCCGGCGGATCGATGGGCCGGACGAGATCCGACCGGCGCTCGAGGAGGCACTCGAACTGAACTACAAGGGTGTGCCGGTCGTGCTCGACTGTCCGACCGGGCTCGATATGTCACACCTGGAGAGGTCGGCCTGAGCCATGATTTTTGCCCCGATTGGCTGCCTTGTCGCCGTGCTGCTCGTCCTGCTGGTCCCGTTTCTGTTCGTGTTGCTGTTCTTCGACCTCGTGTCGTTCTCGTTCGGAGAGCTGGGACTGTCTCCCGACGCCGCATTCATGATCATAGTCCTCATGCTCGTGGGGTCGCTCATCAACATCCCCGTCACGCGGAGAAAGGTGAGCTACGCGACCCCCCGGACCGTCCATGACCTGTTCGCCGGGCCGCAGACACAGTATTCGGGCATCGCCATCAACGTGGGAGGGGCGATTGTCCCGTTCTGTCTCTGCCTGTACCTTCTCACGATTGTTCCGTCGCACTGGGAGATAGGGCTGGCCACCCTCATCATGGCCGTGGTCTCAAAGGCCATAGCGCGGCCGATACCGGGGCGTGGCATCGTACTGCCGATGTTCGTACCCCCTGTCCTGTCGGCGCTGCTGGCCGTCCTCCTTGCGCGCGAGTTTGCAGCCCCGTGTGCCTACATAGCCGGCACCATGGGTACGCTCATCGGCGCCGATATCCTGAACCTGCACCGGGTGCGGCGCACACCGGGCATGCTGTCGATAGGTGGGGCCGGGCTGTTCGACGGGATATTCCTCGTTGGAATTGTCGCCGTAGTTCTCACGGCACTGGTGTGAAGGCCGGAGGTCGGTGGGAGCGGGAGGGCTCTAGCCGCCGTAAGTCTCCTGGCACACGACCTCCTCAAAGCTCCGGCGCGACTTGGTCGGCACATAATCGCGCGCCGGATATCCGAGCGGCATGATTGTCACCACGGTGGCCGAGGCAGGCACGCCGAGGATTTCCCTGGCCTTCTCCTGTGAGAAGGCGCCTATCCAGCACGTGCCGAGTCCTTCCTCGACCGCGGCCAGTGTCATGTGGTCGATGGCGATGGCGCAGTCAACGGCATACCGCGGAATCCCACAGGTCATGATGGACTGGTTCTCGGTCGATACGGTGGCTATGATGACCGGCGCATCTGCAATCCACATCTGATTGTTGGCTGCCCGGGCGAGCTCCTTCCTGCGCGCGCTGTCTCGTACGACCACGAAGCGCCACATCTGCCTGTTGCTGGACGACGGAGCAAGGCGGGCTGCCTCGAGGACACGTGTGAGGCTCTCGTCCGGGACAGGCGTGTTCCTGTACTCTCGTACGCTGCGTCTTGCTCGTATGGCTTCGTGTACGTTCATCACATACCTCCTGAGCAGGTTGCGAACGATTATATCGCACGTGAGGTTTGAGGCAGAGTGGCGTGACAGTATAGAATCGCCGAATCCGTGTGCCTGGAGCGGGGAGAGGAGAAACATGACCCGTAGTTCGACCACGCCTGTTGATGTGTACTTCACGCGAGAGATGTCGCAGCTGCCGGAACTCATGCGGCGCTGCGGGGTGGACGCGTTTGGCCGTGCTCGCGTGCCGGTGAAGCTGCACATGGGTGAGCCCGGCAACCCCTACATCATCCGCCCTGAGCTGGCGGCGACAGTAGTGGGTGCCCTGCTCGATGCGGGGGCCATGCCATTCCTGTTTGATACGACGGTCGCCTATCCGGGCGAGCGGTCGTACAAGAAGGGGTACGAACGGGTCGCGCGCAAACACGGTTTCACCCGCGAGTCCGTGGGATGCGATGTCGTCATAGGTGACAGCGGTAGCCGGGTGGTGGACTCCGATGTTGCCCTCGATGTCGCGACTGAAATGTACGAGGCATCGTGCATGGTCGTGCTGTCTCATGTGAAGGGGCACATCCAGGCCGGCTTCGGCGGCGCCATCAAGAACCTCGGCATGGGCGGCGTCACGCGCGAGAGCAAGAAGCGCATTCACCACATGTCGGTACCGGTGCACGACGAACAGCTTTGTACGCTCTGCGGGCTGTGCGCTGCAGCATGCCCGGCGGAAGCCATATCGATTGACGAGGCGTGGCATATCGATCGTGCGCAGTGTGAGGGCTGTGGCAAGTGCGTGCTGGCGTGTCCGACAGGGACACTCACGTGGGAGGTGATGAGCCTGGCGCAGGGGCTCGCCATCGGGGCGCACGCGTGCGTGAGCGGCAAGAAGGTCATCTATGTCAACTCGCTTCACAATATCGCCGAGGGCTGCGATTGCGACCCCTGCCCAGGGCGCATCATCTGTCCCGACATCGGTTACCTGGTCGGCACGGATGCCGCCGCAATCGATGCGGCCTCGCTCGACCTGATAGATGCGCGGGAGCCGGATGTGTTCAAGCGGTGTACCGGCGTGGACCCCCGCGCACAGGTATCATACGCCGTCGACCTGGGTATGAACGGTGCCTACACGCTCAGGACCGTCGACTGACCCGTCTAGGGCAGGTTGGTACCGCCATCGACGATGATAGTCTGTCCCGTCATGAAGTCGGACGCCGGCGACGCCAGGAACACTGCCGCGCCAACCTGGTCTGCCGGCGCACCTATCCTGCCCATGGGTATCTCGTCGATGCGCGCCTTGAGGTCCTCGGGGTGCTCCTTGAAGTACTGGCGATTGATGTCGGTCAATGTCGGCCCCGGCCCGATGGCATTGACGTTTACACCGTATGGCGCCCATTCAAGTGCCATCGCCCTCGTCAGGTGGGACAGCCCGGCCTTGGAGACTGAATAGATGGAACGCAGCGGCTGGACCACCTGTGAGACGTTCGAAGAGATGTTTATTATCTTCCCGCGCCTCTTCTGAATCATATGCCTGCCGACGTCACGGCAGCATAGAAAGGCGCCGCGGAGGTTGGTTGCCATGATATAGTCCCATTCCTCTTCGGTGACATCCTCGACCGGCTTCCTCAGTATCACAGCGGCGCTGTTCACCAGGATGTCGATACCCCCGTGTCGGTCGAGCACGTTGTTGACGAGGCGTGCCACGGCTTTCGCGTCGCTCACATCGGTGGGTATGGCCTCCGCAGCCAGCCCCTGGTCCTGGAGCCGCACTGCCGCTTCCTGCCCCTGGGCGGCGCCACGGTTTGCGATGATCACATGTGCGCCGTGTTGTGCGAGTCCCTCAGCAATTGCGAAGCCGATGCCGCGATTGCCGCCCGTGACTATGGCTATCTTTCCACTGAGGTCGAACAGGTTCGTCATGATCTCCTCCTCTGTTGCAACTGCGCGCACGTGGTGTGGGCGCAGAGGTAATCATACCAAGGAAGAGGTACGACGTGAGCATGGCGGGGCGCGCTACTCCGCCTGGAGCGGAAGGCGCCCCGGGTGCTCTATGGCTCAGAAACACTGCGAACAGGTGGTGCAGTGGAAGTTAATGACGGCCGTGTCCTGCTGGCCGTCGGCATTGGCAACTACCACTGTGACCTTGAAGTTGCCGACGGACTGAGGGGCCTTCCACGTGACGGTATCACCGTCACCGGCCAGTGTGCCGGCATTGGCAGTCCAGCTGAAGGATACTGCGTCGGGGTCCTCGACTACACAGGTGATGGTGCAGGACCGGCTGACCAGTATCGCGTAGCCGGCCAGCGACTTTTCGAGGTACTTGTGGTCGGCGGTCACGTCGACGCCGAGGATGTCCGCAGAGGCTGACCGATCAGGCTCAGCATTCGCCGGCAGGGGCGTAATCCCGGCGTCTTCGTCACTATCGTCCTGGTTGTCGCGTACGCGCACTTGTATCGACGCCGTGTCCGAGTTGCCTTGCCTGTCGGCAACGACCACCGAGATCTCGTAGGTCCCCTCGACATCTGGTGCTATCCAGTCAGCCCGGGAACCTCGCGGATCAAGTTCGCCACCGGGGCACGACCAGGTGTACTGCAGCTGGTCGGTGCTGCCGGATACGACGTTACAGGATATGCTGCATGTTCCGCCCGGCGGGATACGGGAGGGTCGTACGCTCATCGAGGCGATGTCAGGAGCCCCTGCTGAAGAGACCTGCTGAACATCCGCTCCGTTATCTCCGGCAGTACTCCCGGCACCGGAGGCCTGTTCATCGCCGGCAGTGCCGGTCGCAACCGGTTGTTGTGTTCCTGTAGTCCCGCCGGTGTCCGCGGCTGCGTGCGGCGCCGGCACAATCTCGGGGAACACCTGCGCAAGAGTTGCGCGGTAGCTCTCCGCCTGCTCATCTGTCTCCAGTACCTCTATCGCCTCGAGCAGGACGGCCGCGGCGTGCCTCCGGGCTGTGTCAAGCCCATCGACGGCCCATGGAGGCACCAGTGCACACGCCCTCGCGAGCGCCGCCTGTTGACGCATATGCTCGTTCTTGAGCTCGGCGAGCAACGCCGCTACGTTTGTTCCATCCTGGCCTTCGACGACAGTCCATCCGACTGAACGGTCGAAATCCTGGCGGTACGTGGCGGCGTGTTGTACGGCTGCGCTGTAGTCCTCGCGCATGGCCAGTTTCATGATTGCCACGGCATCGTCACTCGCAAACGAAAGAGAGACGCGGGCTTTCTCACAACGGCTCTCAGAGAGGGCGAGACGGACTTCACGGTAGGCCGTAACGACAGGGTACGTGGGTGAGGATGGCAGCGCGAGGTTTGAGACGTTCCCCTCGAGGTCCAGCGTGCGGGGAGCGGATGCCTCGCCGTGGACAACCAGGGGACTGAAGACGACTGCGCTGACGGCGACAAGAAGGAGAAGACGGATGAGCCAGAGTCCTCCTCTCATCGAGCGCCTCCTTTCTGCATTCTGTCCCAGGTGTCCGCGGTGGCGGCCCCGGAGCGCACAAACTACTTAACCGCCCTGGTGGGCGGAACGTTTAGTCCTGTTCAGCCTCTGGACATCGAGCTGGGCTACAGGCTCGGACTTGAGCATCGCGGCAAGGGCTGAGAGCAGCTCGAGTGAATGGCCATCGAGACCACGCCGGTTGACCGAGTACAGCACCCAGGCGCCTTGTCTTCTCGTTGTCAGCAGGCCCGCGTCGTAGAGGGCCCCGAGGTTCCGCGAAGCCCGCGTCTGCGATATCTGTAGTGCCTGCATAACCTCGCTCACGGAGCACTCCCTGATCATGATGATGTTCAGGATCCTGAGACGGGTTTCTGCCGATATCGCCTTGCACGCCCTTACCAGCTCTCTCATCGGTCGGGATATGCGGATATGCGCATATGCGCATATTCACTTACCGCATCCTATGATGTCCGACTTCCGTTTGTCAACCCCCAATCTCCCCGCCGTGTGGGCGGCCTGAAGCCAACCGCAATATCGCCTGTAATGGCGACCGCCGTCCTCCCGGGATGTGGGCGGTTTACGGTTCTGTCCTCGTCGGGGCGTTCAGCGACAGTGTCTCCGTGCAGTTGGGACTTGCGTTGGACGCGGGGAGTAGTACACGGGGCCGTGAACGGGTGATGTGGCCGGTGCGATGCGATTATCCAGGGGCAGGTGAGAGCGTTGTGGGTAGCGCGGCAATTGAGGGCGACGATCTCATTGACGTGAAGACCACAAGATGAGAGGACAGTGTGGCCATTGCCATAAATGTGGTGGGGGCAGGTCAGGCGACCTGCCCCCACCTTTAAATTCTGAATATGCCGGCGTTGTCTACAGCCAGGCGTGCGATTCGCGGTCTATCTTCTTGGTTGAGGCCTTGATCGGAATGCCGGCGAGCTTCTTGGCAATGTTCTTGGAATGTTCAATGTTGTGGTCCCGGTAGATGGCAACCTTCTCGATGACCGGCGAGCCGCCGCCATGGAGATAGTCGATCAGCTTGTGACCGCCCCAGGCTGATGACATCATGTCGTGGAACATGCGGAAGGCCCTGTGCTGCTCCTCTGCCGAGATATTCGGATTTCGCATAATGTACTTCTCCAGGTATGGACCGGTCTTCTCATTGTAGAAGTCCTCTTCGGGTGGCAGCGTTGCTGGAAGGCCACCCGCTATGGCGGCAAGGGCTTCGTACTCGTCGTAAATGGCTTCACCGGCGAGCATCCGTCCTGCGTTGCAGTAGTTACTGTCCGGTATCTGTGTACCGGATGCGGCCTTCTTGGAGTTGACGCCGGCGGCGATACCCGCGGCGTAGATGAGGTCGACTACCTGGATCATGTCCGCCAGCTTGTGGCGTACGTGTTGCGCGCGGTCGATGCCGTTGTATTCCGCGGCCAGGGCGGTCGCGCCGGTGTATATCTCGGACACCGCCGCCTTGCAGCCGGTGTAGCTGTGGCGATGGTACAACGCGAACAGCAGCGCGAGCTTGCCGGCCATGTCCGTCTCGCCTGCCAGGAATACACGCTCCCACGGCACGAATACATTGTCGAACACCGTGATGCTGTGGCTCATGCCTATCTCGTTGAATGGGGCCAGGAGCTTCTTGCGCTTGTTGGGTGCGTACGCAGCGTTGATGAGCGTCACACCTTCCCAGTCGGCCGGCAATGCGAATGCTACCGCCCAGTCATTCTCTTCCGCCGTCATATTGCGTGTCGGGATGGCGATAATCTCATCGACGTAGACTGAACAGGAGTTGTGTGCCTTCGCACCGCTGACGACGATACCATCGGCGCGCCGCTCTACGATGCGGAGGTAGAGATCAGGGTCCTTCTGTTCGTGGGGTCGCCACACCCTGTTGCCCTTCACGTCGGTCTGCGCGCACACGGCCGACAGATCTTCTCTCTGTACACGCTTCATGAAGTTGATGAAGTTCTCGTAGTACTTCGTGCCGTACTTCTGGTCTGTGTCGTACGTGACCACGGAGAGCGCGTTCATGGAGTCAATGCCCATGCAGCGCTGGATGCAGCCGCCGACCTCCTGGCAGTACAGGCGGGTCATCTTCTGCTTGTTGAGCAGGTCTTCCTGGCTCTGATGGATGTGGTTGAAGCGGTTGATTTTCTCCCCGGTGAGGTGAGAGGTCGCCACGGCGACGTCCTGAAACTCCGGATCAAATGCGAAGTCGTACGTCTTCGCCATTACATTGATGCCGCCGATAAGCCGGGGGTCGAAGCGATCGACCATCTTACCGCCCATGTACACATTCGGCTTTAACCTGGCGATACGGTCTCTGTACTGGTCGCCCGTAATCATGTCCGTTCCTCCTAGAATGCGTGAGAGTGCGCGGTTATAGGGGTGCGCACGTGTGCCAATGTTATCACAACGGCTCGAACGGAAGAAGCGCGACCATACGTACAGATGCCTGGAGACCTCTGTATGATTCGTGCCGCCCCTGTCAGTTTCACTGGACAGTCATGGCTGCTGGTGTTGCAGAGAGCATGCGAGAGACCGGATCGATCCTCTCGGAGCCTGTCAGAAGCGTTTCGGCGGTTGTGTGGGCGCAACCTGGTCCAGAATGGCAGCCGCTTTCAGACCATGATATGGTTATGGTAAACGCAGTCCATGAGCCCGTGACAGGGCTCCGAGGTGATTCTGATGAACAGTCGTGTAGAGAGACTCCGTGCCCGGTTGGTCGGGGAGCGTCCGTCAGTGGACATAACACGCGCCCGCATAGTGACCAGGGTCCACCGGGAATGTGAAGGTCAACCCCTGGTATCAACATGGGGCAAGGCAATGTACCAGCTCTTCATGGAACTCCCTGTCAGCATTGCGGCCGGCGAGCTCATAGTTGGCCTCCCTACGTTGCGACCCAGAGCGGCACAACTCTTCCCTGAAGTACAGGCGGGCTGGCTGGATGCTGAACTCGATACTGTGAGTACACGGGAGTGGGACCCGCTCGAGATCTCGGATGCCGATAAGGCGGAGCTGAGAGCCGACATTCTGCCGTTCTGGAAGGGCAAGACGATAGCCGAGCGCCTGTTCGCACAGTGTCCTCCTGAGACTGCGCGCTTGATCTACCAGGAACCCGGCCTCTGGCCCACAAAGTCGACCGGAATCATCGATAACTACTCGCTCATTCAGAAGGGTATCGGTACCGTTGTCCCGAACTACCGCAAGGTGCTCGAGTGTGGGGTCAACGGCATAATCCGTCAGATAGACGCTCGAACGGCGGCACTTGACCTGAGCAACCCCGAAGATGTACAGCGGCGGCTCTTCCTTGAGTCGGCACGGCTTGCCTTGAACGGACTTGTCGGCTTTGCGGAGAGATACGCACGAAGGGCCGGTGAACTGGCACAGGAGGAATCCGACCCTGTACGAAAGGCGGAGCTGCTTCGTATCCAGCGGGCATGTTCGTGGGTTCCGGCCAATCCCCCACGGAACTTCCATGAAGCCGTGCAGTCATTCTGGTTCACACACCTTGCAGTGCGTATTGAAGAAAGCGGCCATTCTCTATCACCGGGGCGCTTCGATCAGTACATGCTTCCATACCTTGGTGAGGATGAAGACCGTGGCCTGGTTCTCGAGTTGCTCGAGTGTCTCATGATCAAGTTCTCGGAGCTGATGCTCTTTGCAAACGCCGATACTTCTAAGTTCTATACGGGTGTTCCACAGTGGCAGAACTTGAACCTGGGTGGTCGTCTTCCTGATGGCAGGGACGCGACCAACGAGCTGTCGTATCTTTGTCTTCAGGCGATGATCAATATGCGGGTTGTTCAACCGGATATAAGCGTTCGTATCCATGCCGATACTCCTGAGGACTTCCTGCGCAAAGCATGCGAACTGTCGCGCCTTGGCACGGGGCATCCGAAGTTCTACAACGAAGACCTCATCGCGTACTCGCTTGCGTGCAAAGGTCTGAGTATTGAGGAGTCGCGCGACTTTGCCATTATGGGCTGTGTCGAACCCAGGGTACAGGCAAAGGAAGGAATCCACTTAACTGGAGGGTTTATCAACCTGCCGGCCGCGTTGGAACTCGCCCTGAACGACGGCGTATGGCGCCGCACCGGTAAACGGGTAGGGCTTCCGACCGGGGATGCCCGGAAGTTCCGAAGCTTCGACGAAGTGAAGGCGGCCTACGAGGCGCAACTCTCGCACATGATACGTCACATGTTTGTCGTCAATGCTATCGCCGAGAATGCATACAGCGAACTGTTGAGCTCTCCGTTCCTGTCGGCGCTGACCGAGGGCTGTATCGAGTCGGGCAGGTCTCTGCAGCGGGGCGGCGCGGTCTACAATTTCGGACCCGCGGTGAACGAGATTGGTGTTGCTGACACAGGTGATTCGCTGGCTGCCATTAAGAAGCTGGTCTTCGACGAGCATAAGCTCACTATGGACGAGTTACTGACGGCCATTGAGCATGACTTTGAAGGGTATGACGAGATCAGGGGCATGTTGCTTCACGACGCGCCGAAATTCGGTAACGATGAGGACTACGTCGACTATATCACCCGCGATGCGGTGCAGTTTGGTAACCGTGAGGTGATGCGGTACCGCAACATCTTCGGCGGACAGGCACAGGCTGGGATCATCGCGGTGACGGCAGGCATACCATTCGGCACTGTTGTTGGAGCATTGCCAAGCGGGCGAAAGGCAGGGCAGCCCCTGGCGGACAACTCTTCGCCCTCTCCGGGCAATGATCGGTTGGGTCCAACGGCCGTGGCACGCTCTGTCGCCAAGCTTGACCCCGCGGCTTTGAGGAATGGCACGCTTCTCAACCTGCGGCTCAGTCCTCAGAGCACTGCGGGTGACGAAGGGTTGCGCCGCATGTCATCGTTTATCCGCGGCCTGTTCGACGTCGGATGCTGGCACGTGCAGTTCAACGTGGTTGACACCCGCACGTTGAGGGACGCTCAGGAGCATCCTGCGGAATATACGGACCTCCTTGTGCGTGTTGCGGGGTACAGTGCCTATTTCACGCAACTTCACAGGGACGTACAGGAAGACATTATCCAGCGGACGGAGCACGGCCTGTAGCATGACCAGCGGGGTCGTCTTCGATATCCAACGGTTCTCATTGCATGACGGGCCCGGTACAAGGACACTCGTCTTCCTGAAGGGGTGTCCGCTGAGGTGCCTGTGGTGTTCGAATCCCGAGTCACAGGCCCGTGGCCCTGATGTTCTCCATGATGCCGATCGCTGTGTAATGTGTCTCGCCTGCGTTCGCGCATGTCCCACCGGCGCGCTCATGTGGGCGAACGATCATTTTGAGTTCGACCCATCGAAGTGCACGATGTGTGGTTCCTGCATGATTGCGTGCCCCACATCAGCCCGCCGCATCAGCGGCAGGCACATGTCGGCTGACGATGTGCTCAAGGTGGTGCTTCGGGACGCTCCATTCTACCGCCGTTCCGGAGGTGGCATCACGCTCGGAGGAGGTGAGCCACTGGCACAGCCTGAGTTTGCAACTGTTCTGCTGACACTCTCGCATGCACACGGCATCGACACTGCGATCGAGACGAGCGGCTACGCCGACACGAGGACGCTTCTGGCTGTTGCCGGGCATGCCGACCATGTAATGTTCGACGTGAAGCATGTTGATAGCCGACGACACAAGGCGCTTACCGGCGTATCGAACGAACTTATCATGGATAACCTCAGGGCGCTTCTTCACGTTCACGCGGATGTGACAATAAGATACCCCCTGGTCCGGGGGTGTAATGGGAACGATGAGGATCTCAGGGCGTTTGCAGAGTGCATGGTGCAGCTGCCCGGATCTCCGCATGTCGAGATAGTCCCCTATCACCGTTTCGGTGAGCACAAGTACCGCCTGCTCGGGCGGCCCTACGCGCTGGCAGGAACCGAGCCGTGTGAGCCGCAGGAGGCAGAGGCTGCGTGCATGCTGTTGAGGAACCTCGGCGTGTCGTGCAGCGCGCTGACGTACTGACAGGCGGTTGCTACTTCACCGAACGGCTGTCCAGACCGACCCCCTTGGAGATGACCTTCTTCCAGGCAGCCTTGATCTCGTCGACTGTCTTTGCTGAGAGAAGCAGGTCCGCGTGCTCTGTTTCTTCGTCGGAAAACGCGTCGATGTTGGCGCAGACGTCAGCAAGCCGGTCGGCTGGGAATTTGCAGGCCCCGTTCTCGTCCATGTGAACCATGTCGCCTGGCAGCACCCGCATGCCGGCCACGGTTACCGGGACGTTGAAAGCCCGCAACGCGAGGCTGCCGTGGCCCGAGGTCACACCACGGGCTAGGTGCTGTATGCCGATAGTCTTTATCTCGTCAATATCGCGCACCGGGCTGTTCGTGATAAGGCCGACCGCGCCACATGCCTTGTAGAGTGCACCTGACTGGCCGCCGAAAATGCCTGCTTTAGGCAGGACTTCGGGCGGGAACTGTGCCTCACAGACGACGATGGAGGGCTTCCGCGATTTCAGCAGAAAGTCCACGAAGTCAAGGTATGAGACCGCCGGCTGAAGAGGATCGTCAAGGCCGAAGACAACGGTGACGGCGTAGCCAATGGCCGGCCCGGCTTCTGGCAGGAGACATGTCAGGGAATCATCCGTGTACCACTCACCGTACCACGGGTCGTACAGTCCCAGGCAGTGTGGATGATCCGGGTATGAGGCCACCACGTTTCCAACGGTCGGGGTGTTGAATCTGCGCAACTTGTCCAGCATCTCTTGTTCTGTCGATCCAGTCATTGGCTCGAACCTCCTCTCGAGTTTGCATAGCCAGAACATTATACGTGCCTGCTGGATTGTTGCACACAGGCACGCTGTACTACAATTGTGCTCTCGCGCCTTACGGCGCGAGTATCGGCTAGGTTGTCCTGGCTTTCCTGGCTACAGGCGGCTGTGGTGCGATATTCCGCGCAGGCCAACAGATGGCCGTCTGGTATTCTGGGGACTTCGGTATGATTCAAGAGATGCTGCCTGGCATTCTCCGCCTGGAGGTGCCCCTGCCGAAAAGTCCGCTCAAGGCAACTAATTCCTACGTGGTGCTTGATCACGACCGGCCGCTCGTCATCGATACGGCGTTCAACAGGCCCGAGTGCCGTGCTGCACTGGAGGGGCTGTTGGTCGAAGCAGGGGTGGATCTTGACCGTGTCGACTTCTTTGTAACACATCTCCACGCTGACCATCTTGGACTGGCGCCGTCGCTCGCGCGCAATGGTACCGCCATCTACTTCAACGAACCGGATATGCCATTGGCACGGCCATCAGATGAGTACTGGGAATGGATGGGGCACGTCTATGAGAGGCACGGCCTCCCGTTGCATGACTCACGCATCGCCATGGACAGGCATCCCGGCAGGATCTACGGGCCCGAACGCGACTTCGCTTACACGGTTGTCCGGGATGGAGATGTGTTTCACAAGGCGGGCTACACGCTTCGCTGTTTCCAGACCATTGGACATACACCCGGGCACATGTGTCTCCTGGTTGAGGGCCACAGGGCGCTGTTCTGTGGCGATCACATCCTGGGTGATATCACCCCGAATATCACAATGTGGATAGGCATGGACAATCCGCTGGGCCATTATCTGTGGAGCCTGGATGCGACTGCCCGCCTCGGTCTCGAGTATGCCTTCACGGGCCATCGCTCTATCGTGACCGACTGCTCTGCGCGAATCGCCCAGTTGAAAGATCATCATGCTGTCAGGTGCAATGAAGTCCTTGCCGCTCTGGCCGATGGAGAGAAGGATGCCGCGACAGTTACGCCCCTTATCTCATGGGACCTGCGATATGAAAGGTGGGACGATGTACACCCGGTGCAGAAGTTGTTTGCTACTGGTGAGACCATTGCCCACCTTCAATACCTGGAGAAGCTGGGAAAGGTGAAGAGGCGCGAGTCAGAGGGGCGCGTGTTGTTCAGCCTTTCACCGGTCTAACGGAAAGCACAGGTGCATGTCTCAACGTAGATGAGGACACTGCCGCTTGTTGTGTTGCCGTGTACGTCTGTAACGTCGACTACTATCGTTGCCGAAACCCTCGTGTCCGGCGCCTCCCATGTAGCGGTCTCGCCATCAGATGTCAGCTTGCCGCGGTCGACCGACCACTCATACGTGAACGGCCCATCGCCTTTCTCAACAACACATGTCACAGTCAATGTGCGACCCCTGAATATCTTCCACGCGTCGCCGGTTGGTCTTACCATGTCGGTATTGACTCCCTTGACAATGAACTCGCCCAGGGACGGCGGCTCGCCGTACGTCACGCTGATTGGTATGGCCCTCAGACTCTCTCCGCCGTAGGCATCCCTCACCCGCACAGTGAGCCAGTAGGAGCCCTCTTCTTCCGGCGCGAGCCACACTACCGCCTTGCCGGAGCCGAAGAATTCACCGCCGGTGGCCTCCCACATGTAGGTAAGCTCATCCCCGTCGGCATCCTGTGCTGCACACGAGAGGTAGACCGATGTGCCAGGTACTACCCAGTCGACATCGGTGCTGAGAGTGAGAATCTCAGGGTCCGTATTTGCTTTCACGCGCAATGACGTGGAGAATTCGCTCACGCCTCCGCGCCCGTCGTCGACGGACACGGTGATACGGAACAGACCTTCATTGACGGGAGAGCCCCATTCAATCGTCGAGCCCTCACCGTAGATATCCCCTTGGCTGGCCGTCCAGGTGTAGGTGAGATCATCTCCGTCAGGATCCACCGCCTCGCACACAATCTCGCAGAGGTCGAAAGGGGCGATGCGGTCAGATGCAGGGGTGAGGCTCAGTATCTCGGGGGGGGAGTTGGGTACCGGCGTCAATCCCTGTTCATGACCTTCGTCCGCGGGCATCGACTGCACCTCAGAGTGTACTGAGAGGGTATCTCCATTGAAGACAAAAAAGATGGCGGCGACGACAACAAGGCAGACCACGACTACAACGGCGGCTGCCTTTTTCTGGTGATCTTTCGATGCGGCATGCTCTTTTGTAGAGTTACCACTATCTCCCTTGCCGTCAGCCTGGCTGGTCATTACGAAGCCCCCCGCATGATATCAAAATACGAGGAGAGTCTAACATTCTTGCTCATGCAGGGCGAATGGCCGAGGGCGGGCCCCCGACACATGGAGCCCGCCCTCGGCTGGTCTGCACATCTGCATCTACGCTGCTGCGACGGTGTTTTTCAGCACGCCAATGCCGTCAATCTCTACTTCAATAACATCACCCACTTTCACCGGATGATGGCCACCTTTGGGTGTCCCCGTAAAAACCACGTCGCCGGGCTCCAGCGGTACGAACTGGGAGACGTGGCTGATTATCCTAGCGGTACTGAATATCTGATTGCTCGTGTTGCCATCCTGAATTATCTCGCCGTTCACTCTGCCCTGGATATGCAGTCCATTGGGATTGATATCCGTGACAAGCACGGGGCCGAGTGGTGCGGAATGGTAGTATCCCTTCGCACGGGTGAGCCTCCCGTCCTTCTGGTACAGGTCCCACAGCGTCATATCATTCCCGCAGGTGTAG
>CAZODZ010000038.1:0-15793 GCA_964578745.1 uncultured Dehalococcoidales bacterium
ATCTCACGCCCGAGTTGTTGAAGCGGGAGCTGTCCAGTATCTTGTCGACTGCGACCAAGATGCCACGAGTGATCGCAGTGCACATGAATCCACTGCTGTGCCTGTCAGGCAAACTGGAGGTTGAACTGAACGCAGTGGCCAGGGAGATGGGAGTCGAGATTGCCATGGGTTTCGAGGACATGGAGTGCGAAGTCTAGCAGAGCGATCCTGATGCGGTCGGCTGCCGTCAATGGCAGCCGACCGCCTGAACCTATTGCCTCAGTTTGCCGCCCGAAGGAACCTGCGGTTCCGACCAGAAGTTCATCTCATGGTACTCATACGGTCGGGTCGACAGTACCTCCTCATTGAGATCGACACCAAGGCCGGGCCTGTCAGGAAGCTGAATGTACTCATCGACAAGCGCTGGGAATGGCTCTTTCAGCACTTCCTTATAGTACGGCGGGTCGACAGCGAAGAACTCGTGTATGGTGAAATTGGGCGCGCACGCCTCAACGTGGAGATTCGAGGCCACCATGACAGGGCCACCTGCGCTGTGCGGGCTGAAGCCAACATAGTACGCATGCGCCATGTCCGCTATCTTCTTCATCTCCGAGATGCCTCCAGCATGACAAGGGTCAGGATTGATGGCGTCACAGGCACGCTTCTCAAAGTAGTCACGGAAACACCAGCGGGTAACCACGCGTTCGCCGGTCAGGACAACGATATCGGTCGACGCTGTCACAGTCGCGAGATCTTCCACGGCTGCATCGGTCGGCAGAGGCTCCTCAAACCATGCGGGGTTATATTCCCGTACAGCCTGGGCAAACCTGATAGCGCCCTTGGTATTCAGTCGAGAGTGGCAGTCGATCATGAGTTCGACATCGTCGCCCACCGCTTTACGCACGCGGGCCACATTGTCAAGCACCTTGCGTATATCTGCTTCAGTCGCCGTGAAGACATCAAGACCCCAGAAAGGATCCCACTTGAGCGCTTTTGCACCATGCTCTTTCACCTCACGCTCCGCCAGCCATACATAGTCGTCCGTACTCTTCGCCGGGAACCACCAGCCGTTGTGGTACACGCGGATGCGATCGCGCACAGCACCACCAAGCAGCTTGTACACGGGCACACCGAGGCTCTTGCCAAGGATATCCCACATAGCCATGTCAAGAGCGCTCATTGCACTCGAGATGATGAAGCTGGGCCTCCAGTACGCATTCCGGAACATGGTTGACCAGTGGAGTTCGATGTCGCGTGGATCCTTTCCAATGAGGTAGCTGCCGAAGTTCTTGATGCATGCCTCGACATCCCTGTCGTGCGCCTGCGTGGTGCCTTCGCCCCAACCGTAGATGCCTTCGTCGGTCTCAACCTTGACGAACAGCCAATTCCAGGTAGGCTTGTACAGATACGTCTTAATCGCGGTAACCTTCATCTCTTTCCCCTTTCATGTGAGCAGTCTGCAAGACAACCGTGAGCCATTCTCTCAGGTCTAAGCGAGTCCGCATTCCACCTGCCTGCGGAACCGGTCCCAGTCCGTATTCACCGACTCCTGAATAGTTGCGATGACCTCCTCGTTGCGCTGTGGTTTGAACAGATGAGCGAATCTGCCCTGGAGGCGAAGGTACTCCTCCACAGGCTTGGGCTTCGCACCCTCCAGTATGGCCTTGCTCTTGAGGTTGAAGGTGAGCTGTTTGTTCTCATACTCATAGAGTGCCCATGCTCCGGTCTCAACGGCAAGCCTGCCCATTTCAAGCATCTTTTCCATCGGGAAGCGCCAGCCCGGCGGACAGGGCGCAAGTATCTCGATGTACTTCGGCCCGCGTATGGTCATCGCCTTCCGGACTTTGCGAAAGAGGTCTTCCTGGTAGCCTGGCACAGCAGTAGCCATGTAGCGGATGCCATGTGCACGCATGATCGCGGGCAGGTCTTTTTTCTGTTCGCCCTTGCCGAACCACGTTGTCGTGGTCCATGCTCCGTACGGTGTGGCCCCACTACGTTGAATTCCCGTATTGGAATACATCTCATTGTTGTAGCAGATGTACAGAAAGTCCGTACCACGCTCCACGGCGCCGGAAAGAGCCTGGAGGCCGATGTCATATGTACCGCCATCACCAGCCCACACAACCACATTTGTGCTCGTCCTGTTCCTGCGCTTGTACCCGGCCACAAGCCCGGAGGCTGCAGCAGCAGCGGCTTCGAACGCCATACTGACGACAGGTACGTCAACAGACGTGCGCGGATAGCCTCCCAGGCATACGACTGCACAACACGCTGGGATAACCAGCACGGTGTCCCTACCCAGCGCTTTCAGCGCTATGCGCATCGCCAGGGACGACGGACAACCTGGACAACCACCCCCACCGGGCCTGATCAGTTCTTCCACCGGAAGGTCTTTTATTGCCATATCACTTCACCTCTCCGTTATCGTATCCCCACCACTGCGTCTCAGCAGCCTTACCATTGATAACCATCTTCACCATCGCTGCCATGTCGGAGTACGACACGTCTTTCCCCCCCAGTCCCGCGATGAACCCGTAGACCGGGGAGGTCGAATGCCCATACAGCGCCGACTTGAGTTCAACATACACTCCGCCTCCAGCTCCAACAGAGACGCCACGGTCGATGACTATCAACGGCCGTCCGTCCGCAATAGCACACAACGCCTCCCGTGGAAACGGCCGAAACAGCCGGATCCGCACAAGCCCCACGTTGATGCCTTCACCGCGCAATTGCCTGACCGCGACCTTCGCCTCAGCCCCGAAAGCGCCCATGCATACGAGCACATATTCCGCATCGTCGCAGTCGACGGTTTCAATCACGTCGCCATGCCAGGTGCCCAAGCGTTCCTTCCATTCGGCACATACCTGCAGGAAATGTGAGGCAACACGTCCGTGAGCCTCGTGCATGTCCTTGCGCAGGTCGCCGTATTCGGACGGTGGCACCATATTCCCATACGTCACCGGATCATCCGGGTCTACTTTCCATAGCGACCTGTACGGCGGAAGGAACGCGTCTATTGCCGCCTGCTCGGGGATCTCGACCGGCATGGATGTGTGAGATAGCACAAATGCATCGTAGTTCACCATGACCGGCAACTGAATATCTTCCATTTCTGCGAGACGGTATGACTGAACGATGACGTCGAATATTTCCTGGCAACTTGAACAGTAGATCTGAATCCAGCCGGTGTCCCTCTGGGCAAGCGCGTCGGTCTGGTCCGCCCAGATATTCCAGCCGGGTCCAAGCGCACGGTTGACGTTGACCATCACGATGGGAAGGCGAGAGAGGGCTGCCCAGTGGAGCATCTCGTGCATCAGGGCCAGGCCGTGCGACGAGGTGGCGGTGAATGTCCTCACTCCAGTGACTGCCGCGCCGATGACGGCAGTCATAGCGCTGTGCTCACTCTCAACCCGCATGTACTCGGCATCAAGCTCGCCGCTCTCAACGTACTCGGCTGTCTTCTCGACGATAACGGTCTGCGGCGTGATGGGATAGGCCGCGATGAACTCCGGCCGCGCCATCTGTGCTGCTTTCGCAGCAATGCGGTCTCCCGTATCGATGACAATCATTGGCCAAGGCCCTCCCTTTCCATGGTAATTGCCCCTCGCGGACACTCGTTTGCGCAGATGCCGCACCCTTTGCAATAGTCATAGTCAATGGACACGCTGCCATCCTCCGCACGCCTGATACAGGCATCCGGACACGCAAGCCAGCACAAGAGACACTTGACACACTTCGACGAGTCCAGGACCGGCCTGAAATCCCTCCATGCACCAGTCTTGCCCATGACCCCATCGGCCGGCCTCGAAATAGTAACCTTTACCTTCTCGCTCACCTGTTCACCTCCGTCTGTTCCCACGCCTCGCGCGCCACACGTGCATTCCGTTCTCCTGACTCCCCTTTCCACTGCTGTCGAATAGCCGTCTCGATCGACTCCAGGCTCACAACATCAGTGACTCTCGGGACGACGCCAAGAATAGGCGTATTGATAATGGGAATACCACCTGTTTGCAGTCCGTGCTTGACTGCAACTCCAGCTGCATCTACCACCGCCACCCTGAAGGTATCAGCAAATGCGAAGTCAGCGGGCTTCCTGGTCGTATTCAGAATCAGAATGCCCTCAGCCTTCAGGCCCGCAGTCACGTCTACCAGTTGTAGAAGCCCCGGATCAAGCACGATGGCGATGTCCGGGTTGTAGATCTGGCTGCGGAGGTCAACCTCCACACCAGATATGCGAGCGAATGCCTTGACCGGAGCGCCTCTACGTTCAGCGCCAAAAAGGGGGAAGGCCTGTACTCCACGGTGACCTTCCAGGAGAGCTGCTGCGACGAGGATATTGGCCGCGGTCACTGCACCCTGTCCACCGCGGCCGTGGAAGAGAAACTCAACCATTTCGTCTCACCTCCTTTCAAGCGTCAACGCCCCCACGGCCCGCGCAAAAAAGAAAGGGGCATGTCGTATAACATGCCCCTCGCCAGGTATACTGGCGCGCTAAGACCACAAGGCTGATGGCGCCACCAATCATTGTCGTCCCGTCGGTAGGATACTCCTGTTCCAGTCTGGTGACAACCCATTATCAGCACCTGTCCACACGGAAAGGGTGATGTGACCGTGATGCGTTTCCCCCATAGCGCCAGTGGTGAGCACACAACAGGCATAGCGCAGTCTCTTCTTTGTTGCTATTCTCACTGTGTTCGTCATCGCAGTCACCGACTGTGGCACACAGACGCCGTCATTCAACTCCCGCGAAGAGACGGTCCCTCTGCAATCGCCCTCATCGAGTGTTATGCTCATGCGAAATTGCCATGAAGGAGGTATTATTCCACGATGGAACTTTCAGCTATCCGCGCCCAGGCAGAGGAACTTGAGAAACGCCTGCGACTCAAGACATTCCCTCTCGCCATCAGGTTACTGCGCAAAGATGAAGAGCCGCCGGAAGGAATGGTCCGGCCGAAGCGCGACATGGGGCACCACCTTTCGCTGTGCCAGGCGTTTCAGTGCTCACGCCGCGATGGGACACCAATCGCCATGCTGCGCGAGGACATGTGGTGCCCCGAACCTGTCATCGGTTTCGGACTCCAGGATGCCCCAGAGTACTTCATGGATGGTAATAACCGCTATCCCCGCGACGTGTCTTCGCCAGAGGCAGGTCGTGTGTACGCCGAGGAGTTGCCGAAGCTACCAACCGGCCTCTACTCTGGCATCATGTCAGCTGCGCTGCACAGCACGCCGTTCGAGCCAGAGATCATCACTATCTACTGTGTGCCCGCACAATTGAGCACGCTCCTGCTCGGACACGAGTACAAGGACGGCCACAACCTGAATTGCGCCCTTTCGAGCCATGCCGCCTGTGTGTACGGCGTAGTACCGACGTTGCTCAACAACAGGGCTCAGGTGGCTATACCATGTCGTGGCGACCGGTATGCAGCGATGGCGGAGGATGACGAGATGATCCTGTCGCTGACACCGGCCGAGTTCCAAGAGCTGATGACAGCGCTCCGCTATCTGGAGACAACCGGCACAAGGTACCCGCAGGGATACCGGCTGAGGTTTGAATACCCGCTGCCAAAGGCATATGAGAAGATCGCAGACATGATGGGCTACCTGCGGTAAGGGCACAGAGCGTTTGTCTGCTGTACGGACCGTGTCTCATATCAGGCCAACCGCTTCCCACGATCCATCCTGCGGAGAAACGGCAACTCGCAGCGGTGCGTCTCGCCTTTGAGGCCAACTCGGCCTTTGCTACAATTGCAGACGGACAGACAAGTGTCTGCACCGCAACTGGCATGCCCATCTCAGACGATGGAGAGACGCGACTACTACGAAATCCTGGGCGTCGACCGCTCCGCCAACGAGACCCAGATAAAGCGCGCCTACCGCGCGCTTGCCATGCGGTATCATCCTGACCGCAATAACGGCGACCCCGAGGCCTCGAAACGAATGAAGGAGATCAACGAGGCATACGCGGTCCTGTGCGACCCGCAGAAGAGGCGGGTCTACGATGCCTATGGGCATGACGGTCTTTCTGGCTACAGCCAGAATGACATCTTCAGTGGGGTCGATTTCTCAAGCTTGTTCCGAGAGTTTGGACTTGGCGACTTCGGTCTCGAGGACAGTCTGTTCGGCAGCATCTTCGGTCGCGGGCGCTCCAGCACGAGGGAAAGACGCAGGGCGCCTGACCTCAGGTATGACCTCGAACTGACTCTGGAAGAGGCGTTCACCGGCACGGAGAAGACGCTCGAGATACCGCGACAGCGCACATGCACGTCCTGCCGTGGAAGTGGTGCAAAGGAAGGTACCAGCACTATATGCCCCGTATGCAACGGGACCGGCCAACTCGTGACGGAGACCCAATCAGGAATAGGCTTTTTCCGCCGGATTTCAGTCTGCAGCAAGTGCGGTGGCAGCGGCAAAGTGGTACAGGAGCCATGCTCTCTATGCAAAGGCAAGGGGGTGCTTGAAGAGCTCCACGAGGTCACAGTGACGATTCCAGCTGGCATAGACACGGGCTACACATTGCGGCTCGAGGGCGAAGGCGAGCACGGTGACGGCGACGTCACCCCCGGCGACCTCTACGTCGTGGTTCGCGTTTCCCAGCATCCTCTTTTTGAACGACGGAGAGACGACCTATACATCTCGCGGGACATAAGCATCGCCCAGGCAGCGCTGGGCGCACGCATTTCCGTGCCTGCAGTTGACGGTGAGGCATACCTCGATGTGCCCAAGGGCACACAGACGGGTTCGCTATTCCGTATACGTGGGAGAGGTATGCCTCGACCGGGCAGCAGGAACCGTGGCGACCTATATGTCATCGTGAAGGTCGTCACTCCCGTGGACCTCACAGACGAGCAGAAGGAGCTGCTCCGCAGGTTCCAGTCGATCGAGGACAAGAGGGCAACCTCGTGACGCTCCTCTCTCTGTCCACCATGTGGGCCAAGTACCATTACGAGGACCTGTACGAGTTCTCGTGCGATGCCGGGTCATGGGGCTACGATGCAATCGAGGCAAACGCCTTCGTCAAATCAGTCGAGATGCTCGAGCGCCTCGCCGCCGGTCCTCTTCCTCTCAGCAGTCTTCATAATCCGATACCAAACCTCGAGTCGTCCTACGGCATGAGGGCATACGACCTCAACTTGGCAGCACTGGATGAGGGCGAGAGACAGGAAGCAGTCTGGTTTGCGAGGGAAACTATTGCACACGCCGCTCGGTTTGGCGCACGCGCCGTCGTCCTACACATGGGACACGTACCCATTGGCAGACAGATGCAGCGCGAATTGCACCGCATGTGGCATGCAGGCATGATGGGTACCGCTGAGTACTACGATCTTCACGCAGAGCTGCCTGCACTCCGCTCGAGGAACGCCGCGCGGCACCTGGAGCAGGCATTACAGACGCTGAGAGAGGTTGAGCCCGTCGCGGCCGATTACGGCATCAAGCTCGGCATCGAGACGCGACACAACATGCATGAACTCCCCAATATTGATGAGGCGGAGGTGATGCTCGCCGAGACAAGTCCAGACATCGTCGGATACTGGCACGATACCGGCCACGCGCAGACCCACGAGCGTCTCGGCTACGCGAGTCACGAAGAC
Source organism: uncultured Dehalococcoidales bacterium (assembly GCA_964578745.1). Taxonomy (GTDB): domain Bacteria; phylum Chloroflexota; class Dehalococcoidia; order GIF9; family AB-539-J10; genus SKVJ01. The sequence goes on from CAZODZ010000038.1 coordinate 7,572, forward strand.
TGGCTCGCCCGCTACTCACACCGTCTGATAGGCATACACCTGCACGACATGAATGTGGAGCGCGACCATCAGTGTCCGGGGTCGGGTGAGCTGGACTGGCAGATGATTGCCCGCTACATACCTGCTTCAGCCATCCGCGTATGCGAATTGGGAGAGTGGAACACACAGGACTGCGTTGAACACACACCGGGGTTCCTTGCGCGGGCCGGCATCTACAGTCCAGTCGGGACACCCTCTGCTGAGACGTAGGGCACTGCAATCTCAAAAGACTATCGAACAATCGGCACAATCGATGACAGAAAAGACCCTGCCAACACCAACTGCACGAGAAAGAAGGACATGGTTGTAAAGCCCAAACGTGCCGGTCGCATGTGCGGAGTTGCTGTGCAGGACAGCTACCAGCCCAGGGGGGCGTTCGGCATACCCGTTGAGAGCCGAGCCCGTAGCCACCTGCATGGCGGGCAGACATGTCCACCGGAGATCGCCCTGGCAGCTGACGGGCACGTAGACCAATTGACCGCTTTGCCATGGTGAAAGCGCCACGATGTGTCAACACCAAGCGACGACTGTAGCCGGGCTAGCTATACACCGCGTAGCCGAACACCCTGAGTGTGGTGTCGTTAACGTCCAGAACAGTCCCTTCAGGGGTGGTGATCACGAGGGGCTCGTGACTGAGTGCAAACAAGAGCTCGAGCCTGTCGAGGTTGCGACTTGAGGACCTGCAGGATTCCGTTGAATCTGATGCGACATGCTGGCCAGTGGCATATCCTCCCGGCTTGGTCCTGACTCAGTCTGTACTTGCCCTCTGCGCACCAGGGCCATGTAGACTTGCAGCCAGCCGCGCAGCATGATGCAGGCGACAAGCCACACAACCCCAGCACCATACTCAAGGACAGGCCGAAGACCACCGGTGCGCTACTTCAACGCCGACAGTCTGCCAACGGCCTGTTTGACCGCATCCCTGGCACCCGACTCGGCAGCGTGTCCGAGATATTTCTTGAAATCAATGAACTTGCCCACACCGTCAATCACAGCGTGAGGGACCTTGGAATCAGCTATCATCCACGACTGCATCTCAACCCCCAGTCGGCTGCGCAGCTCGTTGAAATCAATACCTGACTCCAGGCTGGAAGCGGCGCTTTTCAACGCCTCGTGGTCAGCAGTCACTGCAGCCAGCTGCGCTTCAAGGTCCGACTGGTAACTCTTCAATTCAGACAGCTGGGTGACAAGGCCATCGCGCTCAGCGATGAGATCGGCCTTCTCCGCTTCAAGCGTGGTAATACGAGCCGCTCGCTCCGCCAGCTGGGAACGAAGGTCATCTGCAGCAACTCTATATTCGTCTCTCAATGCAGACAGCTGCGCCTCATAGCGTGCAACAGTATCCGCCTTTTCCTTCTGTGCTTCAGCAAGCTGCGATTCGTACCGCTCCTTCAGTTCGGCCTTCTCCCTGTTGAGCAGCGAAGTCTGTGCCTTCAGATGTTCGACATCAGAGAGGCGCTGTACAACCTCTTCGTAGTTGGACTTCAGTTCATCGTAGTCTCCGCCAACGATGTCAGCCACCTTCATAACAAGCGAATCGTAATTGGCACGCTCCTTGTCCCGTTGTCCAGCCACCTCCTCTATCTGCTGCTGCATGCCTTCGAGTTCCTGAGTGTACTGCCGATGGAGCGCAGTGTAGGTCATGAGTGAGGCGACCTTTGCGACCGATTCGGCTCGACCCTTGATATCGTACGGACCGAACACACGGTCGGTCGCCTTATCCATCCCCTTGAGATTGGCCTGGTACTCCCGGAGCACCTTCTCCACAACGGGGTCAAGACCCAGTTGCGAATAGAGTCGCTCAGCCATGCGCTTCTGCTGCATATCCATCGAAGACAGGCTAAGCTGCTCGACTTTGACGATCTGGGTGGTCTCGAGGTTATTCTCTTCCGCCATGAGATAGTACCTCCTTCGCCTCTTTCATCATTAGAACGCCCGCTCCTGTCATGGCGTTTATCCAACGGTACCAGTATCACGGTACCATAACTGGGTGCGAACCTGTAAGGTGCCAGCACCTGAGTCCGGGAACTGATACGCCGGAGTTGAACAGGCACTGCCCTTAGACCGGCCCGTCAGTGTCTGCTGCCAACGTCGAATAACCTGCCCCGCCGCTGCCTGCCGCAGTGTAATCGGCTGCTGTGGCGAAAAGATCCACAACGATGCCATTAACACTGATATCTGGGACGATTGTCTTTGCGAGTCTGCGAAGAGCAAGAGCAACCTAATCACATCCGTCCACACGAAGCCACAAAGGCCAGCCCAACAGACTTGCGGTATCACACTGGTCGCCAAGGTCTGCAGGGAAATCACCGCATACCGTGCGAACTCTCACATGGCGACCACCCACCTGCCGAGCCGCGCGGGGCTGTTCGCAAGATCAGGCGACAGTACACGGAACAATACCAAGATACGATCAAGTTGCTTGCGAGACAATGGCGGTGCACGTGTCCAGCAGCCCGCTGTTATGAAAAGCTGACAGTATTGGTGTGCTGCGCGAAACCACCGTCCACACGGAAGTACTCGCCCGTGATGAAATCAGACGCCTCACTCGCAAGGAATGCTGCGATACCCATGAAGTCAGCTGGCATCCCCCATCTCCCAAGAGGCGTACGCTCCTCAACAAAATCAGTGAGGCCCGGGAAATCCTTCCGTGCCTGCGCTGTGAGCGGCGTGTCAATCCAGCCGGGGAGGATACAATTCACACGGATACCGTCACGCGCCCAGGCAAGCGCAAGTGAGTACGTGAGTGACAGGATCCCCATCTTGCTGCAAGCGTACGGGGCCGCCTTGCCGAGACCATAGAGGGACGTCATCGAACCAGTATTGATTATCTTGCCCTGTCCCTGCCTCTTCATGGTGGGATAGACTGCCTGACAGCAGACAAACGCTCCTCGCAAGTTTGTGTTCAGTATCTTGTCCCACTCGTCAAGCGCGTAGTCCTGAGGCATCTTGCGGATATTTACTCCGGCGTTGTTCACAAGCACATCTATCCTGCCAAAGTCGCCAACAACCTTACGAATCCCCTGGCGTATGCTTTCCGGGCTCGCCACATCCATCATCAGTCCGGTGCTCTCGGCTCCGAACCGCGACTTGATGTCCTCCACGGCCCACGCAGTTTTCTGTTCATCGCGGCCAGCGACAACTACAGTGCAAGCCTTCGCTGCAAGGCCGTCGGCAATCCCTTTGCCGATTCCTCCGTTGCCACCTGTGACAACTGCGACTTTACCTTCAAGGCTGAACATGTCTTTCATCTGTTTTCTCCTTTTCATCCTGTTGTACTGTCAAGCTGCGGCACAAGACACCGCAGTCACATATTCTACGACTCGCATCTCAAATAGACTATGCATGCAAACGTCTGCTATCGCCGAGGAGGCGAAGAGATCGTCCCGAGCGAGCACACACCGATGGCACCGACCATGTGCCCCAGCCCTGACTGGCGCACAGTGGATCATGGCTGCCGAAAGAAATCACCACCGGCGTCAAACCTGACCTGTAGCCACAGGCTAGTCACACGGGTTGCCCACAGAGGACTACAAGAGGCTTCTCAAGAAAGACGGCTACGGCAACATCCCCCTATGCGCCACTATTGAGACGGAAGCAAAGACGATGTGCGGCCTCACAACTTGAACAACCGCGCCTGTTCACCACAGACGGGGCGTTTCTTTGTTCTCTGTCAGGTCATGTGGGAAACACGATGCCAGATGTGAAGGAAATGTACAGCCTCATGTAAGATGTCGGTAAAGTAGAGGAGGTGACTGATACATGGATCCATTCGAATACGTGATGCATTGGACCATGTTGTCGTTCCTCTTCAGCGGCCTCGGGAGTGTCAGCTCGACACTTGTCTATCTATACATTGCGTTCTGCCTCTACACGATATCGTCGCACGGAGTTGGCGTGATAGATGATCTTGAGCTTGCAGGACCAACCCGACGGAACCAATAGAAACGCTGGGGGCGGGCTGGCGAGCGACCCTGCGGGATGCATATGTGGGCATGGGAATCAGATTGGTGTGGAACGGTCTTTGCGATTGATTATACCGGTGGCAGCTGCGCCCGCATTTACCACTCTGAGCGGATTCGGCCAGACAACAGTCCAGGTGATACAGACATGAAGGTCGACCCACCCGGCTCATCAGACCTCACGTACCCCAACAATGCACGCCCGACGAAGATGAGGCTCACAATCTCACCCATAGTCCAGCAAGGCCAGCCAGCGGCGATCCGAAGAATGGAGGGTCAGAGTGAAAGCGCTTGTGCTGTACTACTCACGAACGGGCACTACCAGGAAGGTAGCAGAGGAGATCGCCAGCGCGCTCAGCGCAGACCTGGAAGAGCTTAAGGACCACAGGAAACGTAGCGGGCCCATTGGTTTCATCAAGAGCGGCTTTGAAGCGAGGGCTCACAAGACCGTCGCTCTTGAACCGCTCTCGCACGACCTTTCCACGTACGACCTGATTGTTGTAGGGACTCCCGTCTGGGCAAGCACGATGTGTTCACCTGTACGCACACTGCTGTTGAATTCCGCCCTCAGAGGCCACAAGGTGGCATGGTTCTGTACAGCGAGCTCTACAAGCAGGAGTATGCATGACAGCTGTCTCGATGCAATGACGTCGGAGTCCGGACTCAGGCCAGTAGCCACACTCGGCTTGAGCACAAAGTCACTGAAGCACGATCATTCGGAGGCCATATCGACCTTCGTCGCATCGATACGGAGCGCAGCAAGCTGAACCCACCACCGAGCATCCAAGGCTGGAAAAGCACCCGTCGCCTGCTATCCGATCAGCGGCCCTGCGAGACAGGTGACGGAGGAAGTCCGTCCCACGATAGAAGCTGGCATCAAGCACGTCGACAACCGCCGTGCCATGCCATGATTCTTCGACGATCCGGCGCTGACAGGCAACATTTTGCAGAATGTTCCCCCGATCTGGCGCCGTTGAAACACAATCGCACAGATCGTTAACCTGGTTATCCCCGCCGGGACGATATGGTCGCCACGCGTATGCGCCCCGGTACAGGCCTATGCAACCAGGAACAGAACAGGCCAGCCGGTGACAGCCGTCATCTGTACATCGCGATCGAACGAGAGCAGCTATGACAACGAGTCAGGAGAAGAGTCAATGCATCCGTCTTCCACAGCAGCACGAGCGATACAAGGGAGTGTGTGGAACACCCTGGAACGACACCGGAAGAAGTCAACAGCTAATGCGCTGGGGCGATTGCGGTAGGCGTACAATGGATGAGGCACGAATGTGAGCGTGGAAAGAGCTGTCATGGGCCCGCTAGCCAAGCGGGCACCGGCACAGAAAGAACTCGTAGCCGTACCATCTCGCGTATTTCCTGCGCATGTCCATCTCCCTGTCCGCCTCGGCAAAAAGGGCCAGGGCATTCGGACAATCGGTATACTTGACGCGCAATTCCTTGAGCCGCTTCCGCATGGGTATATAGTAGTCGCCCCACCACGCACGGTCTGGCAGGGTGAAGTGGCCCAGCAGGTCATAGCCTGTCTCCGCAATGCATTGGATGTTGTCACCTACCATCTTGATACCGGGGTACTCCCTCTGCAAGAAGAGACGCAGTTCCTCAGGCGGATCATCCCGCAACCAGCAGAGTTCGCTTGCCGCCAAGTATCCCCCCCGCTTCAGAAGTCGCCGACATACAGACAGAGCGTTTTCGAACCCCATGATGTACAGTGAGCCCTCGGCCCAGATCAGATCGAACGTCTCCTCCCGGAAGTCCATCTCCATCATCGACTGCTTGATAGTGTGCACACGGCCAACGAGACCAGCCTCAACCACCTTGCGTGAGAGCGCGTCGAGGGCCCAGTCGAATATGTCAAGCCCGATGATATGGCCATCCGTCAGCATGGCGAGCTCCATCGTCTGTCTGCCGGTACCGCAGCCGATGTCAAGCACAAGCGGCCGCTCCGGCAATGGGCCAAGCATCGAGAAGGCATGACGTGTGACGGCAACACTACCCGGCCCCTGGCGCGGAAGCGTGCCGTACAGGTCGGCCATGACAAGGTTCAGAAGCTTGTCGTCATCCACGTCGTTCTTCCTAATCTATATTAGTGCGGTCGTGTGGACACGTCCATAGCTGTCAACTACAATGAGCCGAACCAGCCGAAGTCGCGAAGCGAACACTCCGCGCAGGAAGGGAGACATCTCGTGGACGGAGCAACTGGACGGATACTCTATCTCGACCCATTTGCAGGCATTGCGGGAGACATGTTCCTCGGGCTGCTGCTTGACCTCGGCGTTGAGGATGAGAAGCTGGTGAAGGAATTCCAACACCTGGGCGTTCGCTTCGACCTCATCGTGAAGCCTGTTAACAAGAATGGCATCGCCGCCGTACATACGCATGTGAGAGTGCCAGCGGAGGGCGAAGATGAGGACGAGGAACACGTGTGCGATGATACATGGAGACATGCGCACGAACACACTCACCCACACAGACACGAGCGGGAACATGATCATTCTCATGACCACAAACATTGCCATGAAGATGATCATTCCCACGAAGAGGCAGTGCCACGCGGCCACGCGATGACACTCGACGAGATAATGCAAATACTGGACAGGCTGGAAGAGCCCACACGCGGAAAGGCGCAGCGCATGTTCCTGTCACTTGTGGAGGCCGAGGCACAGGTACACGGATCCACCGCAGACTCAGTCCACCTGCACGAGACGGGCACAGTCGATGCAATCGTGGAAATAGTTGGGGCGGTCAAGGGACTTGAGCTGCTGGGGGTCGACCACCTGGTCTGCGGCCCTGTGAACACGGGGACCGGTTTCGTGAACATGGCGCACGGCACATACCCCGTGCCCGCGCCGGCAACAGCGGAACTCCTCAAGGGAGTGCCCGTACGAATGGATGGTTTCGCGAGTATTCGCAAGGAGCTGGTCACACCAACAGGCGCCGTGATACTGAGCCAGCTGGTGGACGAATTCGCACCCATCAGCATGACAGTCGAGCGCGTGGGCTACGGCGCCGGCAGCCGGGATATGGAGATACCGAACGTTCTGAGGGGCTTCCTCGGATACTCGGAGGAGGCCGCGGGCTCAAAGAGACTGATGCTGCTGGAGAGCAACATCGATGACATGAACCCGGAACTGTATGGCCACATAATGGAGAGTCTCTACCGGAATGGAGCGCTCGACGTATTTTTCACACCCATTCAGATGAAGAAGAACAGGCCCGGAACAATGGTTTCTGTGCTGGGGGAACCTCACAACAAGGCCGCTCTGATCGAGGTCCTGATGAAAGAGAGTACAACGCTCGGGGTGCGGGTAACGTACCCGGAGCGATACGAGGCTGAGCGACGGATCGTCGACGTCACCACGGATCTCGGCGCCGCACGCGTCAAGGTAGCCACATACGGAGGTGAAGTGGTCAATGTCTCACCCGAGTATGATTCGTGCCGCTTACTCAGCATACAATCGGGAGTACCCCTGAAACAGGTCTACACAATGGTGCTTCAGGCAACAGATGCCACCCTCGGCATTGAAGGAAGCATGGACTGATGGCAGAACGACGCATGTTCGACGACATACTGAATGCCTTCAAGCGTGGTGACATAGATGAGGCAGAGGCCGGTGTTCGCATCCTCGAGATGTTCTACGAAGGACGCGAACGTTTCCTGCTCGACATGGAAAGAGAGCAACGCCTCGGCTTCCCGGAGATCATCTACGGTGAGGGTAAGCAGACAGGCGACCTGCTTCAGGTCGTTGCACACATGATGGAGAGTAAGGGGCGCGCCTTTGTCGCGAACCTTACTCCCGATGGAGAGCAAGTCCTGAACGAACATTTCCACGGGCAGCAGATTAAGTCGCGCGGAAGGCTGATGGTTATCGGCACGGCTCCGCCAGCAGAACCTCTCGGGACGGTTGGCATCATCACTGCAGGTACATCCGACGTACCATACGCTGACGAGTGTGCCCTCCTGCTGGAAGAACTGGGCGTTACCGTCCTCAAGGCACACGATTGCGGCATAGCCGGCATTCACCGGCCGCTCATGAGCCTGCAACGCATGGGCGGCGCGCAGGCGTTCATCGCCTTTGCGGGAATGGAAGGCGCACTGCCCACAGTTCTCGCATCACTCACTGACCTGCCAGTCATTGCCGTACCGACGCCCGTAGGCTACGGGTTCGGGTCACAGGGCAACGCCGCGCTCGCTACAATGCT
>CAZODZ010000039.1:0-15398 GCA_964578745.1 uncultured Dehalococcoidales bacterium
TGGCACCGCCAGTGTAAAGTGACACATTCACGCTTGTCAAGTCACTGTACTCGTCCAGTAGATTAGTGACATACCACCTCCTCTCAGTTGTGATGGTACTTCTGCAGGAACTGGTACGGCGTGAGGTGGCCAGCGGCTGATGTGGGCGAGCGGTATCATGGACGTGCTCCCAAATGCGTACCGGCTCGTTGGGTTCGACCAGGTCGAGACTGCAGTCGCTGACTTCGTAGAATCTCTCGATACAGGTTCACGGTGTCTCCCGATGCCAGGATACCATTGTACGCTTGCCCCTGCATCCAGTCCCTCATTGCTTCAGCCACGCCGATATCCAAACCGCGATCGATGTCGCCCGAAGTACTGACACCCCATCCCACATTCTCCCCATGCGTGTGGCAGTAGTCGAACCACGCCAGCCGCAGCCCTGACTACTTCGACAGGTCCATCAGCCTCAACAAACGCCAGTAACTAGCCTGGATGGAATCAAGCCGAAACATGTGGAGTTGGCAAGGCCACACAGGAGAGGAGTATACTCTTACGCGACGTGCTGGGCACAGCACAGGAGCCTCAAGGAGTCTTCACGGATGGACGAAGTCACAATCTCACGAGCCATTGTCGAGACCTATACGCGTGAGCTGCTGGACTATCTCGAGATGGATGTTGCCATTGTAGGGGCAGGACCATCGGGCCTGACCGCCGCGCACTATCTCGCAAAGGCAGATGTCAAAGTTGCAGTTTTCGAGCGCAAGCTCAGCATCGGTGGAGGCATCTGGGGCGGCGGGATGATGTTCAACAAGGTCGTTGTGCAGGATGAAGGCAAGAAGATTCTGGACGACATCGGAGTCCGGACAGTTCAGTACGAGCCCGACTACCACGTTGCCGACGCCGTGGAGATGGCTTCAACGCTGTGCTGCCAAGCAGTGAAGGCAGGCGCAAAGATATTCAACCTCGTGAGTGTCGAAGACGTTGTCATCAGGGAAAACAACCGCGTGAGCGGTCTTGTCCTCAACTGGAGTGCAGTCGAGATGGCCAGACTGCACATAGACCCCCTCGCGGTACGATCAAAGTACGTTGTCGACGCGACCGGGCACGCGTGTGAGGTATGCCATCTCGTGGTCAACAAGGCATGCGGAAAGCTCCGGACCGCAGATGGTACGATTATGGGCGAACGCTCGATGTGGGCGGAGGTCGCCGAGAGGACTATCCCCGAGCATTCGGTTGAGGTCTACCCTGGCCTGATGGTTGCCGGCATGGCATGCAATGCCGTCTTCGGAGCGCCGCGTATGGGCCCCATCTTTGGAGGCATGCTCCTCTCCGGCAAGAAGATAGCCGACCTGTGCATTGAAGCCCTGAGCAAGTAGGCTGACACAGGACTCACATACACATACAACTGGAGACGCTCGTGATCCGTACAATAGCCGAGATAAACGAGAAGGTAGCTGCCGGCCAAGCTGTTGTCCTGACTGCAGAAGAGGTCATCGGATACGTCGAACGCGAGGGGTTTGACAAGGCTGCACGCACCATCGACGTGGTGACCACGGGCACCTTCGGCCCCATGTGTTCTTCCGGCGTCTTCCTCAACATAGGGCACTCCAAACCACGCATCAAACTCGGAGGTGGACGGACCACCCTCAATGATGTCCCCGCCTACACAGGCATCGCCGCCGTGGACCTGTTTCTTGGGGCAACAGCTATCCCCGATGACGACCCGCGCAACAAGATATACCCGGGCGAGTTCCGCTATGGCGGCGGACACGTTATTGAAGACCTTGTTGCAGGGAAGGACGTCAGGCTCGATGCAACGGCGTACGGAACCGATTGTTACCCGCGCAGAAAGCTGCAGACATGGATAAACCTCGCGGATGTGAATAGTGCGACGCTCTTCGACATCCGCAACGCTTATCAGAATTATGCAGTGGCGGTGAACACAAGCGACCGGATTATCTACACATACATGGGGGTGCTCAAACCAAATCTTGGCAACGCGAACTACTCTACTTCCGGAGAGCTTTCGCCCCTTCTGAACGATCCACTGTACGAGACTATTGGCATAGGAACAAGGATATTCCTCGGCGGCGGCGAGGGTTATGTCGCATGGCACGGCACACAGCACAATCCACATGTGGCAAGACTCGAAAACGGCGTCCCGTCTACACCGGCCGGTACACTCGCACTTATCGGTGACCTTAAGAAGATGAACCCCCGGTGGCTGGTCGGGACAAGCATGCTCGGCTACGGCGCTACGCTGACGGTCGGCGTTGGTATCCCCATCCCGATACTGAACGAGCGCGTGCTGCAACATACACTCGTCACGGATGCCGACATTGTGGCTCCCGTCGTAGACTACTCGTACAACCAACCACAGAGAGAACCGGGGACACTCGGTGAGGTGACATATGCCCAACTCAGGAGCGGGACGATAGAGGTGCAGGGCAAGCATGTACCTACTGCATCGCTCTCCAGCCGCTCGCGTGCGCGGGAGATAGCACTTATTCTTAAGGACTGGATAGAGAAGGGGACGTTCCTGTTAACATCACCGGTGGCACCGATCCCCGGCCCCGGCGCGGATGTCACCTACCACCACCTGACAGAGCGCCCGATTTCGGAATAGAGCTACCATGAAGGTATCAAGGCGCATAGTTTTGCACTTCCCACCACTCGTCACTGGTCAGCCGGTCGTCTACCGCCTCGCAAAGGATTACAACCTGATGTTCAACATCCTGAAGGCCTCCGTTTCGCCAGGGCAGGAAGGTCTGCTGGTGCTCGAACTGGCAGGGGAACGCACTGACTACGAGCGCGGTATCCAGTACCTGAAGGACATCGGCATCAAGATACAGCCACTAAGCCAAGATGTGATGCGTGATGAAGCGCGGTGCACACACTGCGGTGCCTGTGTAGCAGTATGCCCTGCCGGGGCATTCGTAGTGGAGCCGTCGACCGGCGAAGTGTCTTTCCATCACGACCGGTGTGTGCTGTGCGGCCTCTGCGTCCAGGCGTGTCCTCCCCGAGCCATGAGCATAGTCTTCTAGCACGGTGGTGCAGTGAGCAGCCGCCGCATCTACAGACAGACAATCGACTCTCGTGACCTCGTCACGTTCACTGTCGTCTCGGGACAGACCGACCTCCTCATACAGGCAACTCACGATGTGCGACGCCAGGCACTCGATTCGGTAGCACGTCATCGAACTGATATTGAGTCGTACCTGCACACTCATGCACGTTTCGCCACCAGTCTTCAGCCGGTGGTTGCACCGGACGATGCACCGGCGATCATCTGCGCCATGGCCGCCGCCGCCTGCGCCGCAGGCACCGGTCCAATGTCAGCAGTAGCGGGAGCAGTTGCCGAGGCGGTCGGATTCGACCTTCTTGAGGTATGCGACGAGGTGATAATCGAAAATGGCGGCGACCTGTTCATACATACCCTTGTGCCACGGACGGTCGCGCTCTACGCAGGCCAATCACCGCTTTCCGGGCGGATAGGTATCGTCATCGATACAATCGATCACCCCATCGGCGTATGTACATCCACCGGCACGTTCGGGCACTCTCTGAGCCTCGGCCGCGCCGACGCATGCACCGTGGTAGCACGTTCCACCGCTCTCGCCGACGCAGTGGCCACCAGCCTCTGCAACCGAGTAAGGACAGAGAATGACCTCGCGGCCACAGTTGATATGGCAGCGACAATCGATGCCATCACAGGGGTCGTTGTCATCCTGGGGCATCACATAGCGATACGGGGTCAGCTGAGGCTGGCTTCCATATGAACAGGCTGGCAAACAGGCCAGGCAGACGCGAGGGCCCCACCGAGAGGCGCCTTCAATCTTCCAGTCGCCACCAATTCTGATGGGTAACAGCCTCTTGAACGCGAGGGTGGAGAGTGCTATAGATAAGGCACACATCCTGCGCCTTGACTACACAGACGTCCGACCGCCGCGCAGCGCAGGAGACGGAGGAACATGGAACCATCCGGGCAAAAGAGCACGCAAGAGCGCATTGAAGAGTGGCAGCGACGTAGAAACCGTCTTCTCGAAATGGGGGACGTGAAGGCAATAGAGGAGCGTCACGCCAACAATCAGATGTCCGCCCGCGAACGACTCGACTACTTCTTCGACGCCGGCACTTTCACCGAGATCGGCATGTGGGTCCGGCACCGCACGACCGCCTTCGGCATGGATCGGCGCCAGATTCCGGCTGAAGGAATAATCACCGGGTTCGGCAAAGTCAATGGCCGGACAGTTGTTGCCGCCGCAGAAGACTACACCGCGATGATGGGGACATTCGGCGAGTATCACGGGCGCAAGCTCGCCTACGCCATCAGGTTCGCCAAAGAGAAAGGCTGGCCGTTTGTGACCATGAACGATTCCGCGGGGGCACGTCTACACGAAGGCATGGACACGCTCGAGGCATACGGATGGACGTTCAGGGCGCAGATAGAGGCTTCGGGTATCATACCGCAGATATCTTTGCTGCTCGGCCCTTGTCTAGGCGGCCAAGCATACCACCCCGTAATGATGGACTTCGTCATCCAGAACCGCAAGACCGGATTCATGGGTATCGCTGGACCTGCCTTCGTGAAGACACAGACGGGCGAAGACATCTCGCTGGAAGAGCTCTGCGGCTGGCAGGCCCACGCCGTGAAATCGGGCCAGAGCCACATCGTCGCCGATTCAGATCGGCAGTGCATCGACAAGTGCAAAGAGCTGCTCAGCTTCCTTCCTTCCAACAACCAAGATTGCCCACCCGTCAGCGCATGTACCGATCCAGTCGACCGCAAGAGCCCCGAGCTCGAGACAATCGTCCCTGACCAGCCAACTCGACCCTACGACATGCGCAAGGTGATCACCGCAGTCGCTGACGATGGCAGCTTCTACGAGATACTGCCGTACTTTGCTACCAATGCAATATGTGGTTTCGTTCGCTTCGGCGGCCGGCCCGCTGGACTCGTTGCCAACCAGCCAACCTCCAAGGCCGGTGTCCTCGACATCGATGCATGCGACAAGCTGGCGCGCTTCATCCGCTTTTGCGACCTGTTCAGCCTGCCGCTCGTGTCGCTTGCTGACTGCCCCGGGTATCTGATTGGCTCACAGCAGGACTGGGCTGGCATACTGCGGCACGGTGCGAAACTTCTGTACGCATGGGCAGACGCCACCGTGCCACTCATATCGATAGTTCTGAGGAAATCATATGCGGGGGCACATTACGGGATGCTCGACAAGTCCATCGGCGCGGACTTCGTCTTTGCATGGCCCACAGCCCGCATATCAATTGTCGGCGCCGAGACTGCGTCAAGCGTAATCTTCGCACGGGAGATACGCAACGCGGAGAACCCCGAAGAGGAGCGCGCGCGCAAGCTCAAGGAGTACTCGGACCTGTATGAAAGTCCGTACCCCGCAGCAGAGAGAGGCTACGTCGATGACATCATCGCTCCGGCCTCGACGCGTGAATACATCAACCGAGCGCTCGACATCCTCGCCCACAAGCGTGTGGCAGCGCAATGGCGCAAGTTCTCCAACATCACATTGTAGGGGGCAACCGGTGGATTTCGGATTTACGGACGAGCAGAAGCAGCTCAGACGGGAAGTACAAGACTTCCTTGAGGATGAGTTGGCGCAAGGTTTGTGGCAGCCCCAATGCGACGCGTGGATACAAGGATTTGACCCTGGTTTCACCAGGCGCGTGGCCGAACGCGGCTGGATTGGTCTTACGTGGCCACGCCAATACGGGGGACAAGAGAGAAGCTTCGTCGACCGCCTCATCGTGACGGAGGAGATGCTTCGCTACGGCGCGCCAGCAGCCCTGCACTGGTTCGCCGACAGACAAATAGGCGGTTCAATTCTCCGTTACGGCAGCGAGCGACAGAAAGAGGAGTTCCTTCCCCGAATCATCAAGGGTGAAGTCTATGTCGGCCTCGGCATGAGTGAACCAGGCGCGGGCTCTGACCTCGCATCGCTCAGCACACGTGCAGAGGAACAGGACAACTGTTTCATCGTCAATGGCCAGAAGACATGGACCAGCGGCGGCTCGTACATCAACTACATCGACCTGTTCGCAAGAACCGATGTCAACGCACCCAAGCACAGGGGCATTACCGAATTTCTCGTGCCGATGGACCTGCCAGGCATCTCGCGCATCCCGATGATAGACATTACCGGAACCGAGGCATGGAACGATGTCTTCTTCGATAATGTACAAGTGCCAAAAGAGTGTGTCGTCGGAGAGGTCAACAAGGGCTTCTATCATGTGGTCGAAGAGCTCGCATACGAACGCGGCGGCATGGAGAGACTGATGGGCAACTATCCGCTGTACGATGGACTGCGCCGCGCCGTCCGCGAGACACGCTGCGGAGGCACCCCCCTCATAAAGCGTCAAGACGTGCGCCGGATGATGGCAGAACTGGAGGTCGAGTTCGAGGTCGGACGTCTGCTCATGTACAAGGCGGCCTGTGTAATGGATGAGGGACGTCCCCCGACAGTGGAGGCGGCAGCATCAAAGGTGTACGGGACAAGCTTCGAGCAAAAGCTTGCCACTGTCGCAATGGAGGTACTTGGCCCACACGGGTTGCTATGGCACGATTCGCCGGGTGCACCCATTCAAGGCCTAGTTTTGCACAGCTACCTCGCGTCCAAAGGGTATAGCCTGCAAGCGGGAAGCACGGAAGTACTCAAGAACATCATTGCAACGCGCGGCCTCGGCCTGCCTGTTGCCTGAGGTCATAACGATCTGGAGAGAGCATGAACATACAACTCTCTGAAACACAAGAGATGCTGCGCACCAGTGCACGGGAATTCCTCTCGGAGAATTGCCCCGTGTCTCTTGTTCGAGAGATGCGGCGGGATGGAACCGGTTTCCCGCCAGCATTGTGGGAGGCGATGACAGAGTTGGGGTGGCTTGGCCTCTCATTACCCGAAGACTGCGGCGGGAGTGGAATGCCATTTCTGGACCTCTGCCTTCTACAGGAGGAGCTCGGACGAGCCTGCGCTCCAACGCCGTTCATTCCAGTTGCCACCGCCAGCCTCCTTATCTCGGAGTATGGCTCCGCCGCGCAAAAGAATGAGTTGCTCCCGCGCATAGCGACATCGGGTCTCATTGTAGTGCCGGCTTTGCAGCCCGCGCATGACGGGAAAGGGCTCGAGCAACCCTTGACGGCTGAGCCTTCGGCAGGCGGGTGGAAGGTATCCGGTAGACTCGAGTTCGTGCCGTGGGCCGGAGCAGCAGCCAGTATGCTCTGTCCCATGAAGCTAGAAACAGGCGGGGCAGATACTCATCTCGCCATTATTCCCGTGAACACACAGGAGATATCCCTCACACCGCTCCACGCGGTCGGACCTGACCGCCTCTGGAACGTGGAATTGCAATCCGTTCCGGTAACAACAGATGCGGTTCTCGCAGTCAGCGACGCACGGATTGTCACGCGTGCTCATGCCTTGATGGATACGGCACGGTGTTGCGATATCGTCGGAGCACTGGGATTCGTCCTTGAGGCAACTGTCGCCTACGCCAAGGACCGCAGGCAATTCAACCGGAGCATCGGCAGCTTCCAGGCAATACAGCACTACTGCGCGGACATGCATATCATGCTGGAAGGACTTCGTATTGCGGCATACGCGGCTGCATGGTCTCTGAGCGAGACAAGAGAGGCCGGACGTGATGTTGCCATCCTATGCTCGTATGCGCACCGGGTGGTGCCACAGATATTGAACCTCGCCCACCAAGTACACGGTGCAATGGGGGTCACGCAGGAGCATGACCTACACCTGTACACAACAAGGGCAATACCGCCGGCGCACGATCTCCTGCCAACGGCGACATACCTCGACGCCGTACTGACAGAATGAGCGCAGGCCGTGTGCCAACACTATGCCACTTTGAATCGAGAGCGCTTCAAAGTATAATAGTTCGCTCACGGTGAGCGTAGCCGAGAGGTTTAAGGCGCCAGGTTGTGGCCCTGGAGATCGTGGGTTCGAATCCCACCGTTCACCCCAGCGCCCATAGCTCAGTGGATAGAGCACTGGTCTTCGGAACCAGGTGTCGGGGGTTCGAATCCCTCTGGGCGCGCCACCCAACACCACCACATCTCGAAGGAGCAGCGCGAGATGTCCGGATCAAAGGAGAATATCCTCCTCCGCAGTCAAGAAATGCAACCGATGAAATCCACCCGCCCTGTCATTCTCGTAGTGACCCTACTGATGGCGTTGACTTCCTGTGCAGTCTCTCCTGTAGCCGCTCCTGCTAACAACGTTCCCGGGAAAGCGACCACACAACAGCCAGCGCACACAGTCCAGTGCGAGGTAACTGACGACGGCTTCATTGAGAAATCGTACGAGTGGACATACTGGCGGTTCGACGACCGCGTGTGGAAGTTGTCAACACGCATCCCGGTCTCCCTGTATGAGAGCTACGCTTCCAGGCCACGGCCACAGACGCGGAACTACAGCGTCTATGCAACGGAAGATGAGGACACTGCAATAATTGGAGACCTGGCACACACACTCGCTCAGTACGCGGCCGACCTCGCCCTTGGCGAGCAGGAGACCATCCAGTTCATCGCCACATTTGTGCAGCAACTCACGTACACGTCGGATCTCGAGACAACTGGGTTGGATGATTACGCGAGGTACCCTCTCGAAACACTCGTCGAAGAGGGGGGCGACTGCGAGGATACTTCAATACTCCTCGGCAAAGTACTTACCATTCTCGGCTACGACGTCGTAATGGTACGTCTTCCTGCGCACATGGCGATTGGCGTTGCCGAAGGTGAAGGCTTCTGCGGCACATACTACCCATACCATGACAAGAAGTACTTCTATCTGGAGACAACAGGCGAAGGCGGCAGACTCGGTATCGTCCCCACCGAGTACGAAGGGCAGGCAGCCTACATCTTCCCGTTCACACCTCAGCCAGCCATATGTCACCAGTGGAAGGGACGGTGTGAACGTACCACATATGCCATCCATGTAACTGTGAAGAACGAGGGCACGGCGGACAGCAGCGGACTGAGTATCCTTGCGGGGTTCGATGCAGGCAACGGTAAGCTGTGGAACACTGTTGAGAGCGACGTTTTCGACCTCTCTGCAGGCGAGGCAACAGAGCGCGACCTGACGCTGACGATGCCGGCGTCCAACCACACCCGTGTGCGTATTTTCATCCTTCGCGACGGCAAGTCGGTGGACAAGAGTGAGTCCGCATGGTTCGACGAGTGACCTACCTTACGCACGCAGTCTCAGAAGTCACCCCGATCCAGTGATTGTTCCCCACCCAGGTGACAGGTATCGTTATGGAGTACCAATATCCTTCTGCCACTGTAGCACTCGAACGCTGTTATGGCAGCAAGATCAATCCTTATGTCCCAGAAGCGCGACAGGTCAAGGCCAAGCAGAACGCAGATCAGGACCTTGCTTACCACACGGTGAGAGACAAGGGCAAGTACACCACCATCACTCTCCACATTCCGAAGCACCCGGCATACGCGTTCACGAACGTCGCCCAGAGACTCTCCTCCGGGAAGCGTCACCAGATGAGGAGCACGGAGCCAGATGTGCCTCAGCTCGCCGTACCGAGCCTTGACCTGAGCGTCGCTGAGCCCTTGCCAATCGCCGCAATCAATATCGGTGAGGTCGGCGCACACTTCGACCATAACGCCACACACACGACTGATAGCCTCAGCTGTCTCACGAGCCCGCTCCAGGGGGCTGCTCAATATGCGGGTCACACCCTCAGAAGACAGCCGTTGAGCAAGTAAGTCGGCCTGCAGCCTCCCACACTGACTCAACGGGACATCCGACCTGCCGCGGTACACAGCCTCGCTGTTCCATGCCGTTTCGCCATGTCGGATGAGCAACAGACGCGTCATAGGAGGTACCACTCCGGGCTCACATGACACGCCAGCGCGGCGAGTATGCCATACTCGAACAAGTCCTCACGCGAGAGGAGTCCCCTGGTGAACAAGCCTACCGCACCGCCTTGCTGGCGCACCGCGGAGTCACCGGCTACCTCCTCCACGATATCTCCAAGTTCACGGCCTTCCTCCAGCAGAGCCACAACGGTGGACGGCAACTCGAACGCCGGCGTCGTGCCAATGCCCTGTCTGCCGGTGCTATCGAGAATGCACACGGCGCCCCACGCACACCAGCGACCCCAGAGCTTCACAGTTCCCGCCTCCATGCCAACGCTGTAGTCCGGATGTACACAGCTCGAGAGTGCCTTAGCTTGGGCTGCCCTAGCACGTGCGAGGGCGCCATCGAATACCTCCTCTGACACGGGTTGCGCAGGCACGCCGCTTTCGACTTCGAAGGCAACAACCTTCACGTCGCCACACCACCGCGCGAAGGCATTTCTAGTAGCCACAACCTTCGCTCTGTTGACCGATCCAACCGCAACAATGGTCATGGCTGCCTCAAGCACAAGTACAGCTGAGTTGGCAACAGTCAGCGGAGATGTTCATCCCTCACCCTTCTTCCACGTAACCGCTCTCGACAGCAACTCGCGCGCACTGAAAAGAGAGGATTCGCCAAGACTGCCCAGCATTTCTGACAATTCCGCCTCACGTGCCTCGCCATCCAGTTCATGCAGTTCCACAAACGTTCTGTTGCCAACGACCTTCTTCTGTACGGAGAACTGGCCGTCGCCATACGCGGCCACCTGCGGCAAGTGCGTGATACAGATAACCTGGTGTTGACGAGCAAGGCCGGCGAGCTTCCGCCCGATGATCTCACCACTTCGTCCTCCCACACCAATGTCGACCTCATCAAATACGAGTGTAGGCACGCTCTCACCGCGTGTGAGCGCGCACCTGATGGCGAGCATAAGACGGGATATCTCGCCTGTCGACGCAGTACGAGAAAGGGGCATGAACGGTTCGCCAGGGTTAGGGCGGATAAGGAACTCTATATCATCAATGCCAGTCGAGTTGAAGACACATTCCTGGCCATCTTCAAGGCAGATGACCTCATCGCCCTCAAGTGCGCGGAAGGAGACCATGAAACCGGTGCCAGACATATTGAGGTCAGCGAGCTCAGATTCGACCGCTTCAGCTAGACCTGCAGCCGCCTCCCGGCGCAAGGCCGACAACTCCTGCCCAAGGCACGCAAGCTTCGCAGCAACCATCTTTTCCTGCTGCTCGAGATGCTCACGGTTCTCTTCGCCACGATCTAGGGAGGCCAGTTCCTGTTCCGCGCGGTCGGCATATGCAAGAACAACTTCGATGGAATCACCGTACTTGCGCTTGAGTGAACGAATGAGGTCTAGCCTCATCTCCACCTCTTCATGTCTTTGTGAATCATAATCCAGCGAATCGCGATAGGAACTCAACTCGCGCGACGCATCTTCAAGCTGGTACAGGGCCGACTCCATCGTCTCGAGAAGTCCGCCGAGCCGCCTGTCCATTGCCGAAGCATCCCTGATGCGCTTGATCGCCCCAGCAATCCGGTCCATACCGGATGGCACCGACGAGTCTCCAGCCTGCAGTTCCTCGAACGCAACCGAGACTGCCTCACGAAGTCGTTCAATGTTGGAGAGTAACGCAGCCTCTTCAAGCAAGCGGGCCTCTTCACCAAGCTTGAGATCAGCCCTACGTATCTCGCTCACCTCAAAGGACAACATGTCGCGCCTGCGGGCCAGTTCGTGCTCATCAGTCGTGATGGACTGAATCCGCTTTCTTATGTCACGCAGGTCGCTGGCCACCGAGCTGAACCGCTCGCGCAACTCGCCCAAACCCGCGTACGCATCCAGAAGCAGCAACTGCTCGTAGCCATCAAGGAGCGAGAACTGCTGGTTCGGGCCGTGCAGCTCAAAGAAGTGAACGGCAAGCTCTCTCAGCGACCGCACCGTGACTGTCTGCCCATTGATGGCGGCCGAGCCTCTGCCATTCCGCTCGACTTCCCGTCTCAGTACAACCGACATGCCACCATACCCCACCCCCGTGAGCGCATCCCTCGCCAGACCAGACGGTGGAACAGACACTTCAGCTTCAAGGACGGCCGACTCGGCGCCCGCGCGGATGACCTCCTGCCCAACGCGCCGACCCATGAGAACATCAAGAGCATCAAGCACGAGGGACTTGCCAGCGCCTGTCTCTCCTGTGATCACGTTGAGGCCCGGGACAGGCGACCATTCCAGGCGTTCGATTATGCCGAAGTTCTGTATTGTGAGTCTGTTCAGCAAGAAGGCTGCTCCGAGGTTGAAGGCGTGTGCCGTTACAATATCCCGCTGTATCCGTTACGTCAACACAGCGGCTGCGACCACACACGAGAACAGCGCGCTATAATCACCGTTGCCATGACTCTGAATGAAATTGGAAGGGCACTCATCATACTGGGGGTACTCATCCTCGTGGTAGGTCTCGCACTCATGCTGGGGCCACGGATACCATTACTGGGAAGACTGCCCGGCGATATCTCAATACATAAGGGAAACACACATGTCTACATTCCACTGGCTACAGGAGTGCTGCTGAGCCTCATCCTCACCGTCATCGCAAACGTGGTACTACGCCTCTTCCGGTAAGACTGGCATTCGGGAGACGATAGAAAGGGGGCATCGACCTGACAGCCGACGCCCCGAATTTCACTCTTACTCCGTCCTCGCTCTCCAAATTCAGATACGCCGAATATACGTCATCCATTCACCTCGACGGACTCTCACTCACTTCACGGAGAGCACCAGGACGTTCAGCGCCCCCTCCAACGGAACGTACCACTGCGCTATCCGCCACCACGACCCGTGGAGGGCAGATCCCAGGAAACAGCCACTGGCATAACAGCGCTTGCATCATTATGCCTCCCTCCTGCGGTACAGGAGATTACTGGGCCCACTTCCTGCCCGCTGAAATCATGCTAGCACGGAATTTGCCTATCATCAACGGCAAGACCAAACACGCGTCCTAGAGGGCTGTCAGAACCCCGCCGAAAGTGTGCCACCCACCTCCCAACCTGCATTCGAGGCACCAGCCAACTTGTCATCCGCCGAGTCGGACCCAGTTAAAGCGACAATGATACCGCTCGAGAACACGCACCGTCCTGACTCCCAGAAGAGCCAGAAAGAAGCCGTTGCCGACAGCGTGGATGAGATCGAACCATATGCTGTTCAGCCAGGTGACCATGAAGGTGCCCAGGGTGAGGGGGTACACAAAGGCAACCCATGTCCACACATTGACGATGAGGCCAAACAGCACACCCCAAAGGACACCGAATGCCACCAACACCGGCGTCCTCACACTGAGTCGACGAAGCACAGGAGCAGTTGCACCAGCAAGGCCCCATCCGACCATTTGAAACAGCGTCCACGGACCATGGCCGAGGAAAAAGTTAGACACGAGGGCCGTAAGGGCCCCTACCATGAAGCCTGCAACCGGTCCAAATACGTATCCCGAACAAATGACAAGATAGGTACTTGGCTGCAAACTCGGTATCGCGGCAAAAGGTACACGCAGGAGGGCAGATACCGTCCCAAGAAGGGCGATGACAGCGAGTTCGCGAGCCCTCAACGGCGACGACTCGAAGGCCACCCCAAACGCGATCACAACGGCAATCCCAATGCCTGACGTGAGCAGGGCAACCACCGACGGAGAGCCTGTACAACCGGTCGCAATCAGCCATACAGGGACAGCCACGACGATGGCCGTCCATGCCACGACTACGACACGCCGACAAATCACGACAGCGCCTCCAGCAGGTCATCAACCGTGGCCAGCGGTCCAACTGGCAGACGAAGAGAGTGAACAAGCTGGTTGATTTGAGAGGCAAACACCGGGTGACCATCAAGCACAGTCTTGACCTCACCGTACCCTTCAGTCTTCCCGCTCGACAGGAGGAGCACATGCTCAGCATCTTCTACCGCCATCTCCACATCATGAGTCACCAGCACGACGAGATTCCCTCCCGCCGCATATTCTCGAAGGAGCGAGGACATCACGCGCCTGAGAGCGGATTCCATCCCGCGGGTGGGCTCATCAAGAACAAGGACGCGGGGGCGGGCAACTAAGACTGACGCCAAAGCAACGCGCTGACGTTCTCCACCGCTCAGGGAACGCGGATATGCAAACCGCAAAGAGGTCAGTCCAAAAAGCGCAAGGGCCTGCTCGACACGTGCGTCGACTGCGGCACGTGGAACGCCCTGGTGCACCAGTGTAAACCTGAGTTCATCTTCGACCGTCTCGGCGAACAAGTGGTCATTCGGATTCTGAAACACAAGCCCCACCATCCGGGCCATACGGGCAACCGTACTCTCCCGCACATCTGTCCCACACACGCACACGGAGCCACTGGTCGGCTTCAACAATCCGTTGAAATGTTTGACGAGCGTCGTCTTACCCGAGCCGTTACGGCCCATGATGGCACAGACAGAACCGTCTGGAAGAAGCACGTCGACATCCGCCAGGGCCGGCTCCATATCTCCGTCATATTGGTGTGTGAGGCTCTTGACACTCACGACAGGCTCCGAGCTTTGATGTGTGGCAGCGTCACAAGTCGCCTCTACTGTACGCAGTGCCGATTCAAGCGTATCACGAGCCTGTTCAACGGTGAGTGGTACCATGCCAGCCCACAGGCCCTTCGCACGAAGCGCCCAAGCCAGCTGGGTAACCGGCGGAGCCCCCACCCCAAGCTGAGCGGACTCATGCGAGTCAAGGACATCGCATGGCCGGCCGTCAGCGATCACCTGTCCTTCACACAGAAGCACTACCCGGTCAACAATTGCAGCAACCCGCTCGATACGATGCTCAATGAGGATAACGGTGAGCCCCAATTTCCATTGCAGCCCCGAGAGCATCTCGAAGAACTCTTGGGCACTCGCCGGGTCAAGCTCCGAGGTGGGCTCATCGAGTACAAGGACACGCGGGTGCAAGGCAAGAACCCCCGCGATGACGGCCTTCTGCTTCTCACCGCCGGAAAGTGAGCTGAGCGGTCGGTGCCGCAGATGTGACAGACCGAGCGACTGCAGGACATCGTCAACACGCCGGGCGATTTCTGAAGGTTCGAGGCCAAGGTTCTCCGGACCGAATGCCACATCCCGTTCGACGTCGGAGGCGACAAGCTGGTTCTCTGGGTCCTGGAAGACCATGCCGACACGGGTCGCAAGTTCGCGCGGCTGCGTCCTGGTCACATCAAGTCCATCGATCAGAACACGGCCCTCAAGCTGACCGCCATAGAAATGCGGTACGAGGCCATTGAGGCAGCGCGCGAGGGTCGACTTACCGCTGCCCGATGGTCCAGCCACGAGGAGCCTCTCTCCGTCGCAGATGCGGAGGTCAAGGTCCTTCAAAGCCGGTGCAGGCCGACCCCAGTATGTGAAGGAAAACCTGTCAAACTTGATCACCCAGGATCATACCTCCTGATATGCGAGAGCAGGACAATTGCCACAAAGCCGGTTACGACCACGACGAGCCCCAAGACTCCCGGCCCACTCAG
>CAZODZ010000040.1:0-15210 GCA_964578745.1 uncultured Dehalococcoidales bacterium
GATGCGAACAGGTCCTTCGTCGCGGTGTTGATTGCGCGCGATGACGTCAAGCAGGCTTGCGCGCAGGCTCGGGCGCAGATATTCAAACTCGCGCGACATCGGATTGGCGATTGGCAGGGCATTGTCTGCCAGTGCCCCGGAGGACCCAAGCTGGCGCAAGCGCGCCGCGCTTGTGAGTGAATAGGTGAGTACCTCCTGACAGCCGGCGCCGACGAGGATGTCGCGCAGCAATGATTTGAATTCCCAAGCTGTCGCTGGAACATGGACCCTGCCGACGGAGAAATGAGGTGTGCCCACCGGAATCTGGTCGTACCCGATGATGCGGACGATATCCTCCACTAGGTCGGCTGGACCGGAGACATCACCGCGCCAGTATGGCACGATATAGATATCACCGCTGTCTGATGTGCCTTTCCATTCGAATCCGAGAGACTGTAAGATACCACGGCCCTGCTCTGTGGGTACGTCAAGTCCCGAGAGACGGCGGACCTCGTGAGAGGGCAACGTGACCTCACATCGTGGCTTTGGCTGGGGGTAGGCATCATACACCCCTCGCGCGGCGGTTCCTCCGCACAACTGGACAAGTAGCTGAGTGGCACGGCGTACGGCAGCGTATGCCAGCTCTGGATGGAGGCCTTTGTCAAACCGTATTGATGCCTCTGTACGGAGACCCAGGTACGCGCTGCCGCGTGTGATAACCGCCTGGTTGAAAGTGGCAGCCTCGAGCAGGACAGCCCTGGTGGCCTCCGAGACCTCCGTGTTGCTGCCACCCATGATGCCCGCTATGCCTACGTCGCGTTCGCCATCCGCGATCATGAGCACCTCGCTACCGAGATGGCGCTCGACATCATCGAGTGTGGTGAATACCTGTCCTTCTCGGGCCCGGCGTACCACTATCTCATGATTGACAACGCGGTCGTAATCGAACGCATGCAGCGGCTGTCCGTACTCGAGCATCACGTAGTTGGTGATATCGACAACGTTGGAGATGGGTCTCATGCCACAGGCCTTGAGTCGCGCCTGCATCCACTTCGGAGAGGGGCCGAGTGTGACTCCTCTCACCACCGTGGCGCAATACCGGTGGCAGTCAGCACTGTTCTCGATGGAGACTTTCATCAGGGACTCCACCGGCGTGCCATCGTCGTCATAGCTGACCTCAGGCAGCTGCAGTGTGGCTCCTGTAAGAGCGGCCACTTCACGGGCGACGCCGATTACCGATAGGCAATCAGGGCGGTTGGGTGTCAGCTCAAGGTCGAGTACTGCATCACCCAGGTAATCCCGCAACTGTGTACCCACAGGCGCATCCGGTGGCAACACGAGGATACCTGTGTGGTCTTCCGACAAGCCAAGCTCTTTCTCGGAACAGACCATGCCCTCTGAGAGCACACCACGTATCTTCGCTGCCTTGAGAGTCGCCGGCTTTCCAGTGTGTCCATCGATGAGATGCGCACCTAGACTCGCAAAAGCCACCTTCTGGCCGGTTGCTACATTAGGGGCGCCGCATACTACGGTGTTTGTGCCTGCGCCGAAGTCGACGGTAACCAGGCGGAGCCGATCGGCATTCGGATGTGGCTGCACATCTGTGACCAGTGCAACGGTGATACCCTGCCACGATTCCCCTATGCGCTCGATTGCGCCGACCTCGATACCGGCCATGGTGAGACGTTCAGCGATATGCTCAACCGTGTCCTTGACGGCTACGTATTCAGATAGCCACTTGAGTGGGACTCTCATATCAATGCACTGCTTTTAGAACTGCCTGAGGAAACGAAAGTCGCCTGAGTAGAAGTGACGGATATCATCGACGCCGTGCCGCAGAATGGCAATCCGTTCGACTCCCATGCCAAAGGCGAATCCCGAGTACACAGTTGAATCGATGCCACAGCGTTCCAGTACCTGAGGGTGCACCAATCCCGTGCCGAGAATCTCGAGCCAGCCGGTGCCACCACACATCCTGCATCCGCTGCCGCGACATTGTACGCACTCGATGGCTACTTCCCCGCCCGGTTCGACAAACGGGAAATAGTCACACCTGAAACGCACACCGGTATCCCTGCCGAAGATGCTCTTGCAGAATTCAAAGAGCGTCTCTTTAAGATCTCGCAATGTTATGTCCGTATCAACTGCAAGGCCCTCGACCTGGTGGAACATCCAGTCGTGTGTCGCGTCAGTTGCCTCGTAGCGGTACGTACGTCCAGGCACGACGAAGCGCAGCGGCGGCTTGTGCTGCTCCATGATGCGCACCTGCATGGGGGATGTATGGGTTCGCAGAAGTCGCGCATTCGGATCGTCCTTATGGTCGACCCAGAGAGTAGCAAACATATCGCGGGCGGGATGATCCCTCGGAATGTTGAGGGCTTCGAAGTTATAGTAGTCGTACTCCACTTCGGGGCCTTCGATGATTTGAAAACCCATGCGGGCAAAGACAGCGCAGATCTCTCCTATCATTCGGGTAATGGGATGGAGCCGTCCATACGGCTGCGGCCGCCCCGGCAAGGTAACGTCCAGAGTGGAGTGCGCAAGAGATTCATCCAGTTGTCTGCTGGTGAGAGCCGATTTCTTCTCGTCGAAGCGCGATTGAAGTGTCGCCTTGACCGCGTTAGCGCGCGCACCAATCTTGCGACGCTCCTCGGCGGACAGTGAACCCAGACGGCGCAACACGATGGTGAGGGCACTCTTCTTGCCTAGATGCCGCACGCGCCACTGCTCAAGCTCAGCAAGACTCTCTGTTCGGGAGAGTTCCTCCAGCGCTGTTGATTCGAGGCGGTTCAGCTCCTGCTGCATGTAGTTTGCCCTTGACCCCTACTTCTCAAGTCCAGCCTGTGCCGATCTGACAATGGCGCTGAATGCGTCGGGATCACGGACGGCCATGTCGGCGAGGACCTTTCGATTCAGTGCAATGCCTGCGGCACGTAAACCGCTCATGAACTTGCTGTAGCTGAGACCATTCGCCCGCGTTGCCGCGTTTATGCGCACTATCCACAGCTTGCGAAAGTCTGCCTTGCGTTCACGTCGATGTACGTAGGCATAGTCAAGAGCATGCAACATTGATTCGTTCGCACTGCGAAAGAGGCGGTGGCGCGAACCACGATGCCCTTTTGTGTATGAGAGAACCTTCTTATGACGTCGATGACTGGTGCTTCCACTCGTTGCACGAGGCATAGTGACCTCCCTGATATGCGTGCTATGGTGCGGATCAGACGGCTTGCGCCTACTGGTATGGCATCAGCCTCCGGAGTCGGGGGGCATCCGCATCTGATACAGGTACCATCGAGTCGTACAGCCGCTTCGTCCTCGGCGCCTTCCGACGGCGGAAGTGGCTCTTGCCACACTTCATCCGCATAAGTCTGCCATTGCCGGTCACGTGGAACCGGCTCTTAGCTCCCTTGTGTGTCTTGAGTTTCGGCATCCTGCTTTGCCTCCTGGCGCTTCCTGGAGGGAACGGGAGCCAGCGTCAATGCAATGCTGCGTGCATCCTTAGACGGCTGACTGCTGGCCACGGCCTCGTCCTTGAGGGCTTCCGCCACACGTTTCAGCACCTGCCAGCCAAGCTCCGGATAAACAATCTCACGGCCGCGGAAGCGTACCGTGATCTTTACCTTGTTGCCTTCCTCCAGTAGTTCACGTGTCTTCTTTATCTTGGCCTGAAGATCATGCTCTTCAATCTTTGGACGGAGCCGCACTTCTCGAAGCAGGCCCTTCTGGCCTTTGTGTATCTTCTTCTCTTTCTTTATCTGCTCGTACTTATACTTCCCGTAGTCCAGAAGCCGACACACCGGCGGTTCCGCGTTTGGAGCCACCATCACGAGGTCCAGCTCGTGCTCCCTGGCAATCTGCAACGCCTTCAAGGTTGGCATGGTGCCGAGCTGTTCGCCTTCCTCACCTATGACTCTGACCTCTCGCACACGGATCTGACGGTTGACGGGCAACTTGGGGGGACCGGGACGAGGGCTGGGACGGCCGCGACCTCTCATCATAGGCTAAGTCCTGCTGGACTCGACAGCTTTGATATCATCGCATACCTCGTCAACTGTGCGAAGTCCCAGGTCCTGTCCATTGCGCAGGCGAACCGCTACCGCGTTCGCAGCCACCTCTTTGTCGCCGACAACGAGCATGTAAGGTATCTTTGCCAGCTGAGCATCTCGTATTTTCGAAGTCATCCGTTCTGAACGCGTATCGACGTCAGTTCGTATGCCTGCTTCTCTCAGAGTATCTTCAACCTTGTGTGCATATTCAAGATGTCGATCTGCTATCGGAATAACTCTGGCCTGAATCGGGCTGAGCCATACCGGGAATGCCCCGCCGTAGTGCTCGACCAGACACGCGAAAAACCGTTCCATGCTTCCCAGCACAGTCCGGTGGATCATGGTAACGAGATGTTCGCTACCGTCATGTCCAATATAACAGACATTGAAACGCTGCGGCAAATTGAAATCAACCTGGATTGTCGGTCCCTGCCAACCCCGTCCCATCGCATCTGACAGCTTGACGTCTATCTTGGGACCGTAGAATGCACCTCCGCCTGGATCAATCTCGTAGGGTAGCCCAACCGTTTCCAGCGCCGCCTTGAGTGCACTGGTTGCCTGTTCCCAAATTTCATCAGAACCCGGCGAGTGGTCAGGACGCGTTGCCAGAACCATCTTGTACTCGTGAAAGCCAAACGATTCGAGCATGAACTGCGCAAGCCTGATCACACCAACTACTTCGTCCTGTATCTGATCAGGCCGGCAGAAGATATGCGCGTCGTCCTGCGTGAAGCCACGTACACGGGTCAGCCCGTAGAGCACACCACCACGTTCGTAGCGGTAGACCGTGCCAAGCTCGGCCATGCGTATAGGCAGCTCGCGGTAGCTGCGTACCTTTGTCTTGTAGATAAGAATGTGGCCAAGGCAGTTCATCGGCTTGATGAGGTACTGCTGACCATCGACATCCATCGGAGAATACAGGTTCTCCCTGTAGAATTCCCAGTGTCCGCTCTGCTTCCATTGGTCGAGCTTACCGATGTGAGGTGTGTAGACGAGGCCATAACCACGCTTGTGGTGCTCTGCTTTCCAAAAGTCCTCGATAAGCTGCCGCACCATGCCGCCGTTCGGATGCCAGCACACAAGACCTGGCCCTATCTCTTCGTGAATGCTGAACAGATCAAGGTCGCGTCCCAACTTCCTGTGGTCTCTCTTCGCGGCTTCGGCCATTCGCTCCAGGTACTTGTCAAGCTCATCCTGTGTCTCGAAGGCGACCCCATAGACGCGCTGCAGCATAGGGCGGCTTTCATCGCCACGCCAGTATGCCCCAGCTGTCCGTGTGAGCTTGACAGCGCCAATCTGTCTCGTAGACTCGACGTGTGGGCCACGGCACAGGTCAGTGAATGTGCCCTGCGTATAGAGGCTCACCATGTCTTCATCAAGGTCCTCGAGCAGCTCCAGCTTGTAAGGCTGACCGGAGAAGACTTCACGTGCCTTTTCCTTTGAGACCATCCGTTGTGTGAATGGAAGGTCTGCCGCAATTATGTCACGCATGCGCTCTTCGATGACAGGAAGATCATCGGGGGTTAGTGGCCGAGGCAGTTCGAAGTCGTAGTAAAAGCCATCCTCGATGGCCGGCCCAATGCCGAAACGCACACCAGGGAATAGCTGCTGCACCGCTTCCGCCATGACATGCGACGCGGAGTGACGCATCCTCTCAAGACGTTCGTCTGTACTCATGTATCAATGCAGTCCCACCTGGACTCTGTCCCCCTAAACACAACCATCCGAACCCGTAAAGGGTCCGGACGGCTGCAGGTCTTATAGCAACGAAACCAGTACCCTATGTATGCCACTCAAACAAATGGGCAGTACTGGATTTGAACCAGTGACCTCTGCGATGTCAACGCAGCGCTCTAACCACTGAGCTAACCGCCCTCGAGAGCCGATTCTAGCAGAAGCCCCACCTAGCGTCAATCGTCGCCACTCGTGCGGCTGCCGCTCGTATGCGTGGTATCATAGTTGGGGAGAGGGGGATGTGGTGACGAAGCCTCCATACGAAATTACGTCTCACACCGCTGACATCGGCCTTGTTATTCGTGGCACTGATATGGCCGAACTGCTCGTCAACGGTGGATACGCGTTGAACGCCATTCAGTTTGAGCAGCCGCCGCTCGGCCGGGATATTAGCCGCGAGATACGCGTCGAGTCAACAGGTACCGATACGCTGTTGGTGGACTGGTTGAACGAGTTGTTGTACATGTTTGTCGGCGAAGGCCTCGTCTTCTCACGATTCAAGGCCATGGATGTGTCCGGCGCGTCGGCCGTTCTCCTGTGCGAAGGCGAGCAATATGACCCCTCGCGACATGCCGTTGTTCGCGATATCAAGGCTGCAACCTATCACATGGCAGGTGTGCGGTGCACCGACGAAGGGTATGAGGCACGCGTAATTCTGGATGTCTGAGGTGCCGTGATGGAACTTCAACGAGTCGACGAATACCGGTGGGAGATTCCGGTGAGTTACAAGCTTGGCATGCGCGTTCCCGGACTCGTGTACGCGAGCGAATCAATGCTCGAAGCTGTGAAACATGAACAGGCGCTTGAACAGGTGGCCAACGTCGCGTTCCTGCCCGGTATAGTGGGGCACTCTCTCGCCATGCCGGACATACACTGGGGATATGGCTTTCCGATCGGTGGGGTTGCTGCCATGACCGTGGCTGACGGCGTTGTATCACCTGGAGGCGTTGGCTACGACATCAACTGCGGAGTCCGTCTGTTGCGTAGTAACCTCTCGGAGGACGAGCTTAGGCCGCGTGTGGAACGCGTGCTCGACCGCCTCTATCGCAATGTACCTTCAGGTGTGGGCTCCGAAGGAAGGATACGCCCTGGGAGGGATGCACTGACACAGGTGCTAGTTGAAGGAGCACGCTGGGCCGTGGAGCACGGTTATGGTACCGAGGATGACCTCGAGGTGACCGAGGATGGCGGCTGCATGGCAGGCGCCGAACCCGATGCGGTGAGCGACAGGGCATTCAAACGGGGGCTACCCCAGGCAGGGTCGCTTGGCTCTGGGAACCACTTTCTAGAGATTCAAGTTGTGCGCGAGATATATGAACCTGCCGCTGCAGAGGCGATGGGTATCGACCACGAGGGGCAGGTGCTCATCCTCATCCATACAGGTTCGAGAGGTTTCGGCCACCAGGTGTGCACCGACCATCTTCGCGTCATGGAGAGCGTACTGCCGAAGTATGGACTCTCTCTGCCTGACCGGCAGCTTGCGTGCGCTCCTGTCGAATCCCGTGAAGGGCGCGACTATCTGGGCGCTATGCGCTGTGCCGCCAACTATGCATGGTGCAATCGGCAGGTCATCGCCCACTGGGTGCGCGAAAGCTTCGCCGAAGTTTTTGAAATGTCGATCGAGAGGCTTGGCCTGCGGCAGGTCTACGACGTCGCACACAACATCGCCAAGATAGAGACACATGTAGTTGAAGGCAGAGAAGTGCGCCTGTGTGTCCATCGCAAAGGAGCAACCCGCGCCTTTCCTCCCGGCCATCCGGCAGTACCGCAGCGCTACAGGGCCATCGGACAGCCGGTGCTGATTCCCGGTGACATGGGTAGGTACTCCTTCATTGCCGTGGGAACACAACGGGCTATGGATGAAACATTCGGCTCCACCTGCCATGGGGCGGGGCGGCTATTGAGCCGTGGTGCAGCAATGAAGACTGTGCAGGGTCGGGAAGTGCTTGAATCGCTCAGGCTGCGGTCTATCGCGGTGAAGACAGGCGATATCAAGGGACTGGCGGAGGAGGCATCGGTCGCATACAAGGATGTGGCGGAAGTCGTGGACGTGGTGCATGGTGCCGGCATCTGCCGCAAGGTTGCACGCGCTGAACCACTGGGCGTCATAAAGGGGTAGGTCGTCCCAAGAGAAACAGAACGCCCCGGCAGTTGCCGGGGCGTGGATATATGCACCGGGGTGCTGCGTCTAGTCGACAATGCCTGACAAGGAGACATGCTCCTTGACCATCTGCGTGATGATCTCCATCTTACGCGTGTCATCCTTCGTCAGCAGCGGATCAATGCTCTCAATTTGCGAAGCGGTCTGATACGTGTCGAATGGCACCAGGAGCAGCGGGATTCCGCGTTCCTGCGCCTTGGATACGATGTTCGACGGCGGAAGTACGTTGTTGGTGAGGATGATCCCTGCCGTAT
The DNA here is from genome assembly GCA_964578745.1 of uncultured Dehalococcoidales bacterium. Classification (GTDB taxonomy): domain Bacteria; phylum Chloroflexota; class Dehalococcoidia; order GIF9; family AB-539-J10; genus SKVJ01. Next base: position 8,175 of record CAZODZ010000040.1, read on the forward strand.
TGCTCTCGATTGAGGCAAGCACGAGATCAGTCCGGTCGCCACCTGTGATGACGAGTTTGCCGTCCTTCTTGAACAACGGGTTCTGCAAGGCTGCGTTGGTGGACATGGCCCCGACCATTATGGCGTTGACCTTCTGGTCGAGTCCCTGCTCTCCGGCAACCACCTTGGCAAGGAGCCTCTCGGAGAGATGCCCGACCGAGAGCTTGGTCATTTCACCCTCAAACGGCACGACTCCGAGTACGTTGACTCCAAGGGCTATCACATCGGCCAGGTGAGTACTCTTGTAGTCCTCAACATTGCGAACCTTGTTTATGATCACGCCAGCAAAATCTGTACCCTTGAGGTCGACGTAGCGCTTCAGAAAGGCAATGTCATCCACTATCGTTCCCTCGCTCCCACCGGCGACCAGCACCAATCGAGCGTTCAGCAGCGATGCAATGGCAACGGCGTCAAGATTGAGGGATGACCCGTAGGAGAGCGATTCCCCTCCCTCAATGAATACGAGATCCTTACCTTCGGCTGCCGCTGCAAGCATCTCGTTCAGCTTGTCCTTCATGCCATCAGCGTCGTACATGTACTTCAGTTTTGCGTGCTCGAAACCGATGGTCATCTCTTCAGGATTGTCTTCGAGACCGAACACGTTTGCCACTAGGGCCGCGTCGTAGTCCCACAACCTCTTCTTGCGGTACAGAAGCCGATCGCCCAGTGGCTTAATATATCCCGACGCCTTGCCAGCAGCCTTCGCAAGACCGACGATCAGGCTTGTCTTGCCCGCACTTTTGTGCGTCGAGCCCACAACGATGGTCTTCATTTGCTACGCCTCCTCAGATTCTCTCAGCAGGATTCTCACGTCAACGGCTTTAACGCCCTCGCCGTGGTCGTATACCACCAGAGGATTCACCTCTATATCAGAAATGGCGCTCGTCTTCTTCAGAACCCAGCCGACCTTAATGATGGTCTCGGCTACTTTGTCGATATCTTTCCTCGATTCGCCGCGCACACCGAGGAGCAACGGGTACGAGTTAATCTGTCCGATCATCGTGAGCGCCTCCTGACGACTGAGCGGAAATGACCGGAATGCTACGTCCTTCAGCACCTCAACATATATGCCACCGAGGCCGAACATGACGACTGGCCCAAAAGATGCGTCACGGCGTGCACCCACGATAGTCTCGACGCCCTGTTGGATCATCTCGTCGACTTGGATACCTTCGATGATAGCGTCGGCTTTGTATGCACGGCAGTTTCGCAGGATGGCCTCGTAGGCATCAAGTACCTCCTTTTCGTTCAGGAGATCCAGTGCCACGCCGCCAGCATCGCTCTTGTGAATTATATCTTTGGAGACTATCTTCATGACGACAGGATAGCCGATTTCTTCCGCGTACTTGACCGCTTCCTGTGGCGAGTGGGCGATACGGCTCTGGGGCACTGTCACACCCACAGCGCGCATCACCTGCTGTGCCTCCTGGGCCAGAAGGAAGTGCCTGCCGTCCTTGCGTGCGACCGCGATGACCTTGTCAATAGCCGCCGTGTCCATCTCGATCTCTTCAATCTCGGGCCACTCAGCGTTCTTGTTACGATAGTCAGCATATAGTGCACCGAGGAACGACGTCATCTCATAGACGTCTGGGAATACGGGGATGCCCTTCGCTCTCAGAGCGTGGATGCTGTTCTCAACCTCTTCTCCTCCGAACAGAGAGAACACCACGGGCTTCACGCTCCTGTACTGCTCGTAGCGTTCCTCAGCGATCCTGGCAAACAGTTCAGCATGAAAATCCGCGGTCTGACAGCCGAGGCAGGCCACAGCATCGATGTTGTTGTTGTCGAGAGCAGCACCGAGTGCTTTGTTGTAGTCATCCGGCGTAGCTCCGCCGGTGATGTCGACCGGGTTCTTGACAGAGCCGAATGGCGGTACCACAGACTCGAAAGTCTTCTTGAGATCTGCAACGTCGTCTGAGAGGTTCACACCGTACTTTTCGCACGCGTCGGCTGTTAGTACCCCGATGCCACCCCCATTGGTAATGATGACACAGTCCTCGCCGAGAGGCATTGGCGTGTCGCTAAGGAACTTGCACCAGTTGAGAGCCTCCTGAATGTTCTCCGCACGAATAACACCACACTGACGTACAACGTCGTCAAATACCTTGTCCTCGCCGGCAAGTGACCCGGTGTGCGAGGCCGCAGCCTGGGCGCCGCGGCGGGAGCGACCCGACTTGATGACAACAACGGGCTTCTTCCGGGTTGTCTTCTTGAGCACCTCTACGAGACGCTCTCCTGACTTGACACCTTCCAAGTACATGAGCACGACCTTCGCGTCATCTTGGAAGGTCAAGTACTCGAGCAGGTCTGTTTCGTCAACATCAGACTTGTTGCCCACCGACACCATTGCTGATAGCCCGATGCCCTCGACCTTTGTCTTGCCTATCATGGCAATGCCGATTGCGCCGCTCTGCGTGATTATCGCCACATTGCCGCGCTTGACGTCAGCAGGACCGAAGGTTGCATTCAGCGACGCGGCAGCCGAGTAGATGCCAAATACGTTGGGACCAACCACTCGCATGCCATGCTCACGGGCATAGTTGGCAATCTTCCGTTCCTCGGCTACGTTGCCAATCTCAGAAAAGCCCGATGTGATGATGATGACATACTTGACACCTACGGCGGCGCACTCCTGTACTGCACCAAAGGCCTTGTCTGCAGGGACGATGACAGTAGCCACATCCACGGGGCCGTCTACGTCTGCAATGGTCTTGTATACGGGGATGCCAAGGAGCTCGCCCCCGCGTGGATTGATGGGATAGATGCGCCCGTTGTAGCCCCCGGCAAGGATATTCGACGTCACTTTGTAGCCGATCTTCCCCGGTGTCTGGGATGCACCTATCACGGCGATGCCGCGCGGCTCGAAGAGATACTTCATGCTGGAATCGCTACCTTTCACGTTCTGGCACCTCTCGGAACAGCATCTTGAGCTCGTAAACGTCTTCCGCTATGCGCTTCTCGAGGTCAAACCCCATCTTCTCAAAAAGATGCAGCATAGGCTTGTTCTCGACGAGCACCTCAGCAGTAAAGCCCAACAGGCCATGTCGCTTGGCCAGCAGAGTGAGATACGAAAGGATTTCAGTCCCGATACCTTGGTTATGATACGCGTCCTGCACTACGATTGCAACCTCCGCGGTGTGACTCCTCTCGTCTATGCCGTATTGCCCAACTCCGACAACCCTCTCTGTTTCCTCATGTTGAATCGATGCCAGGATCACCATTTCCTTTGTGTAGTCAATGACCACAAATTCCTGCAGCCGTTCGTGCGGCATATCTTTGCGGACGGACATGAAGCGTCGATACATACTCTGATCCGAGAGAGAGTAGAAGAAGTCCTTGAGCAGCGGTTCGTCGCTGATGCGCACGGGGCGCAGAAGTATCTCGAGACCGCTGCGAGTGGTGCGGTGTGTCTCGAGCTCTTCGGGATACTCACCCCGACGGCCCGGAATAAATGCCTGGTCTTTGTAGATGAGTGTCCGTCGCTTCGCTTCTTGGATGAGCCAAGGACGGAACTTCGGGTGCGCTATCGCGATCAGCTCCATTGCGCGTTCCCGGATATTCTTGCCGTGAAGGTAGGCGATTCCATACTCCGTTACGACGTAATGGGCATCGCCACGGTTAAGCGTTACACCGGCACCCTCCGAGATAGCCGGCACAATGCGTGACACCTCACCATCGCGTGCGGTCGAAGGCATCGCAAGTATGGTCTTGCCGTTTGGCGCCAGCAATGCTCCGCGCATGAAGTCATAGTGTCCACCTATTCCACTGTAGAAGCGTTCGCCAATGGACTCGGCCGTTGCCTGGCCGGTAAGATCAACCTCGAGCGCGCTGTTAATGGCCACCATGTTCCGCTGTTGGGCTATCACAAGCGCGCTGTTCGTGTAATCGACCGGGTGGAATTCTATCCCTGGGTTGTCATCGAGGAATTCGTATGTTTCCCGCCGCCCCATGCAGAACGTCGCTACTGCCTTTCCGCGATCGACACTCTTGCGCGTGTTGTCGACAACACCCATTTTCATCAACTCGACCACACCGTCCGTCAACAGCTCAGTGTGAATTCCAAGATGCCGACGATCCCGCAGATTGGCAAGAATCGCGTTCGGCACCATCCCATAGCCGACCTGTATGGTGTCGCCATCTTGGACAAGCCTGGCAACATATTTACCGATGGAATTCATTACCTCGGAGTCTTCTTCCTCACCAACTCCCCGTTTGTACTCCAGTATCGGCTCATCATACGGCACCAGGTAATCAACCTCGTTGATGTGTATGAACGTGTCACCATGGATGCGAGGCATATAGCGGTTCGGTTGGGCAATAACAGTGGTTGCAACCTCAGCCGCCGCCTTTACAATATCCACGCTGACTCCCAGGCTCATGTAGCCGTGTCGGTCCGGTAGCGAGGTTTGAATGAGCGCCACGTCAATCGAGATGGCACCCCGGCGCAGGAGCCTCGGTATCTGCGACAGCGAGATTGGCGTGTAATCTGCAGAGCCTCTATTCACAGCCTCGCGTGTGCTGTCTCCCATGAAGAACGAGTTGTGCCGGAAGTTGCGTTTGAACTTGTCATCCGCGTATGGCGCCAGGCCAAGCGACCACAGTTGAATTACCTCAGTGTCGAAAAAACCCTTAGGGTGGGACGAGACATATTCGACCAGCTCTCTGACCAGGTGTTGGGGTTCGCCACAGCCCGACGCGACAAATATTATGTCGCCTCTGTGTATTCGTCCAAACACACGGTTCGCGGATGCGAACTTCTCCGGATAGGCTTCTTTCAGTTGCTCAAGGCTGAGGCTTGATTCGTCAATCATTCCATGCCCCTTTACCACTCATCGGTCGCACTATAGCATGACAGATGGACCGCTCCCGGTGCACAGCCTCTACGAGGCTGGCCTCAGTCTTGTATCTTCGGCAATTCAAGTATGATGAGGGAGATGACTGCTACCGTGACAGCCAGCAGTACCAGGCCACAGGCAGCCGCGAGGCCGATCGCTGCTGTGACCCAGATGGCTGTCGCCGTTGTCAGACCGGCCACCCCCACCTCGCCTCGAACGCCTCGGAATATCACCCCACCACCAATGAAGCCAACGCCTGCTACTACCCCAGCAGCAACGCGTGCCACCTCAGACTGGTCAAACCCGTACAGCGATGCGAGCGTGAACGTCGCTGCACCTACGCCAATGAGACAGTGTGTGCGCAGCCCCGCAGGCTTCTGCCGCCTCTCACGTTCATAGCCGATGGCGGCGGACAGTCCCAGCGCCAGCAGAACACGTAGGACCATCTCGGGCCAGCCAGTCATCCTATCTGACCTCTGCTCTTCTTTTGCACCGTTCAGTCAGGCACATGCTGTGCAGTCATTCTGCAAACACGGCGCCTGTACTTGCAGAGGTTACCTTCTCGGCGTACCGCTTGAGATAACCGCTGGTTACACGCGGCGTGAACACAGGCACCGACCTGAGCCGCTGCTGTATCTCAGCTTCGCTGATATCCGCCTCCAGGCTCTGGTTAGGTATGTTGATCCTGATGGCGTCGCCGTCCTTGATCACGGCGATAGGCCCGCCTGCCGCTGCTTCCGGCGATACATGGCCTATAGCAGCGCCGCGTGTCGCGCCCGAAAAGCGGCCGTCAGTGATGAGTGCCACCACTTTGTCGAGCCCCATGCCGGCCAGCAGCGAAGTGGGTGTCAGCATCTCACGCATGCCAGGTCCGCCTTTTGGTCCCTCGTAGCGTATGACTACGACATCGCCGGCCTGTATGGTGCCCTTCATAATGGCCTCAGTGGCTGCCTCCTCGGAATTGAACACGCGTGCACGCCCCTCGTGCACTTTCATCTCCGGGGCAACTGCGGCACTCTTGACCACAGCACCACCGGGTGCGATGTTTCCAAACAGGATCGTGAGACCGCCAGTCGGCGAATATGGATCAGACGGACTGTGAATTACGTCGCGGTTGCGAACGCTGTACTGCGGTACCAGCTCGCCGAGCGTGCTCCCTGTTACGGTCATGGCATCAAGCTTCAGCTTGTCGGCTATCTCGTGCATAACGGCGTAGATGCCACCCGCGGCATCAAGATCCTCGACGTGGTGGTGGCCAGCCGGGGCCAGCTTGCAAAGATGCGGAACACGGGAGCTGATTTCATTCAGCCAGGACAGCGGGAAGTCCACACCGGCTTCGTGGGCGATTGCTGTTACATGCAGGACCGAGTTAGTGCTGCCGCCGAGTGCCATGTCAACCGCGAACGCATTCTCAATTGAGTTGCGCGTGATGATATCGCGGGGCCTGATGTCCCGTCTCAAGACCTCCATGATCTGGAGGCCGGAACGGTATGCGAGGTCGAGTCTCTCCGACTTAGTCCCCGGTATGGTGCCATTGCCGGGAAGCGCCATACCAAGTGCTTCCGTCATGCAGTTCATCGTGTTGGCTGTGAACATGCCTGAGCAACTACCACAGCCGGGACACGCGGCGCGCGTGATCATCTCCAGCTGTTCTTCGCTCATGTCGCCGCGTACGGTCTTCCCGACGGCCTCAAACAGGCTGCTGAGATCCACCGTGCGCTCCTCGTTGTCGACCCATATGTGCCCTGCCATCATCGGACCACCCGCGACAAATATCGCGGGGACATTCATGCGTACGGCTGCCATCAGCATGCCGGGGACTATCTTGTCGCAACTACAGATGAAGACGAGTGCATCGAAGGCATGCGCCTGGGCCGCGATCTCAGCCGAGTCCGCAATGAGCTCACGACTTGGCAGACTGTATTTCATACCGGGATGGTTCATGGCAATGCCGTCACACACTGCGATAGTGTTTACCTCGAAGGGCACACCTCCTCCCGCACGTATCCCCTCGTGGACGGCTCTGGATACGGACTCAAGGTGCATGTGTCCGGGCACGATGCGGTTATAGCTGTTGATGACCCCTATGAACGGCTTATCCCAATCGCTCGCGCTGCATCCGAGCGCATAGAAGAGCGACCGATGTGGTGCACGTTCTACCC
>CAZODZ010000041.1:0-14968 GCA_964578745.1 uncultured Dehalococcoidales bacterium
GCCCATAGTAATGTCGCATCTCTCATGTGTCACCTATCTGTCTGGACGAGGTCAGTAGGCCGGCCGCTTACAGTTCAAGAGTGGTTGCCGGACCAGGATTCGAACCTGGGCTAGAGGATCCAAAGTCCCCTGTGCTACCGCTACACAATCCGGCAACGGGCGTCACTGCCGAAGGTCGGACTCGAACCGACACGGGGGGAACCCCCCAACAGTTTTTGAGACTGTCGCGTCTACCATTCCGCCACTCCGGCACGAACACACAAGCATATGCTCCACAGGGAGCAGTACCTGAGCAGTGAGATTGTAGCATACAGCTACGAGGCGGTCGGAGTCGGCCGCCATTCGCAGAAGAGCTGTTGTCCCAGCTTGACGAACTCGTCAAGTGGAACGGTCGTCCACGTCTCCGTGTGGATATTGTCCTGGATAGCTGCGATGGACAAGGGAAGCCGCGCAGCTGACTTCTGGTCATCAGCGTCGTAGACAATCATCATATCGTAAGGGCCAAGCAGTCCGTACACACCCTTGATATTCACGTTGATCGAGCCCACGGTCTCCGCCGTGCGCTCCCACACGGTGTTGAAATCCGTTACGCTGTCCGGGCCCTTCGACGTAAATCTCACAAGCGTCACATAGGTTGCCACTGTTCACCTCCTACCATTGCGCCGCCCGATGCGGCCCGCATGCACCGTCAACAGACGCAGTATTTATTCAGACAAGCACAAGGAGATAGGCTTGTCAAATTTAGGCGGAAGCCGGCTGCCGCCCGCCGTCGAAAATTTCGACATGTGCAGGGGCAAATACCACTCCATCATCCTACACCGTAAACGCGACGCCGCCATGTAAGACCGCGCGAGCCGGTCACATCCAGCCCGGCAGAAGGCAATGCAGAGCGGTGCCGGCGTAGCACACAAGAACAGCACGTCGCCGACACCACCACTTCTCTTCCCACACAGACGCGGCAGCGATGGCCGAGCCCCGTGGCCGAAACGGCTTACAGGACGGGCAGTCGTGACTGCAAATTGGTCGTGCGACATTGTCTCCTGAGGCCGCCCGCCACGCGATCAACCCGGGGGAAACCGGATGATCGCCAGTGGTCACCTCCGGATGGCGAAGGTCAGCCCGAAGCAAGCCGGCAGGGCGCCACAGCAACCAGCCGCCATGCAGCCAGAGAGCGTCAAACAGCCGCGGGAGAGAGACCACCAGCACAAGCTCATGCTCCAGAAAGGTACGGAAGAAGAAAAAAGACAGTGCCGAGGATCAGAGTCGAACTGATGACACGCGGATTTTCAGTCCGCTGCTCTACCACCTGAGCTACCTCGGCGTGCGGTGAAATTTACCACAGTGGGATACACGAGGTCAACGCCTTTCGAACGTGTGGGGGCCGCTACGCACCACCCGGCTTCGTCAGTGGCACGCCTGCCGCACAGAGCGGACACAGCTCCGGCGGATACGCAGCGGTCGGCGCCCTGAGGCAACTGAACAACTCGGTGCCGAAGTCCAGGTCCTTCTCACTGCGGTCGACCAGGACGCCGATGCCGATGATATCGCCGCCGAGCGCCCGCACTGCCTCAATCGTCTCAAAGACTGACTTACCGGTCGTCAGAATATCGTCGACGATGAGCACACGTTCGCCCGCAGAGATAGTGAAATCGCGCCGCAGGACACGCCGGTCTCCGTCTTTCTCCGCGAACAGACCACGGACAGACAGATGTCGTGCAGTCTCGTAAGAGAGGATGATGCCACCGGTAGTGGGTCCGACAACGACCGAGGGGTTGCGGCCGCTGAAGTGCTCCGCGATGATGGCACAGAGCCTGCCGGTATACTCGGGGAACTGCAGAACGCGGAACTTCTCCCAGTAGAGACCGGAATGAAGCCCGGAATTGAGCAGGAAGTGTCCTTCCTTGAGCACGCCGGCATCACGGAAGATGCGCTCCACGCCGGGTCGCGCCTCCCTGAATGGTTCCTGGTGTACCTCTCCCATAAAGCTAGCCGGGTAGATTCCCGTAGTCGAAGTGTTCGATAGTGGACCACCTTGATGGCGGCCAGTACATGATACGCGCCTTGCCTATGATGTCTTCACGCGCGACCGTCCAGCCGTTATGCGAGTCGTTCGCGCTGTTGCGGTTGTCTCCCAGCACGAAGTACTCGCCCGCAGGCACAACGGTGGGCTCCATCGTGTACCGTGGCTTCTCCTGTACGTATGGTTCATCGAGTGGAACTCCGTTAACAAACACGGTCCTGTCACGCACCTCGATGGTCTCGCCGGGAAGGCCGATGACACGTTTGATGAATGGATACGCAGAGCCGAGGTAGGCCGGCGGTTTGAACACTATCGTGTCACCGCGCTGCGGGTCTGACAGGTGATAGATGGCCTTGTCAACGATTATCCAGTCGCCATCCTGGATATTAGGCAACATGCAGGAGTACTGCACTTCATAACCCTGCACGGTAGCCTTCAGCGGGACGAAGATGGCGAGAGCTATGGCTACGGTGATGAACACTTCACGGAGCACTCTCACGAGGGTTTCATTCTAGCATAAACCTTCAAAACCACTTCTGCGTTGTAAGTACCGATAGTCACCGTCGAGACTCCATCCCCGGCAGCCGCCGCCAGGGAACAGCGTGAGAGCAAGACGGTATTCACCTCCTGCCCGGGCGCCCCGCAGAGTGCGGGGCGCCCGGGTTTCTACGCCAGCTTGTGCAGGCCACGGTCGAATGATAGAATTGGCTGTCTCGGGCCGCTAGCTCAACAGGAAGAGCAGCTGACTCTTAATCAGCCGGTTCAGGGTTCGAGTCCCTGGCGGCTCAGTTTCCCGGCTTGGCATGCCCCTGCCGGCACCCCCTCCACCACTGTTACCGATGTTATCCGTTCGTTGCGCGCGCCACAGGCTTCAAATATAATCACGCAAGCCTTGACGCAGCCCAAAACGCCAGCCGAGCCCCTGCTCTCTGGACGGACAGAGCGACTGCTGACGTTCGTCGCCGTGGCGTCAGCCGTAGCTGCGGCAGCCGCCATCCGCGTTGCGTGGCCATGGGACCAGGTGATGCATGACAGCGTTGTGTGGTTCCGCGGCATGGACGCGTGGTACCACATGAGGCTGGTCGATAATCTCGTCGCCAACTTCCCTCATCTCACGGCATTTGACCCGTTCACGGGCTATCCCAATGGGATCGAGCCGCCATTCCATCCACTTACGGGGTGGCTTATCGCCAGCGCCGCAATGGTGCTCGGCGGCGGCGCGCCATCCACCCAGCTTATCGATATCACAGGCGCCTTCTACCCTGTCGTGCTGGGAGCGTTGACTATAGTGCCGGCATACTTCACAGCAAGGGCGCTGTTCGGCCGGGTAGCAGGCGTCGCCACCGCATTCATGCTGGCCATTCTCCCGGGAGAGTTCCTCTCACGCAGCCTGCTGGGGTTCGCCGACCATCATGTGACGGAGGCGTTCTTCGCCACATGGACGCTGTTGTTCCTGGTACTCGCGACCAGGAGAGTAGCCGCGCTCGACATGAGGCCAGGCTCCGTGCGGCAACACTGGCTCGCCGGGGAGCGGCGGTCCTTTGTGTACGTGCTGCTGGCGGGCATATCTCTCGGGCTCTACCTGCTGTCATGGCGAGGTGGCATATTCCTCGTGCTGGTGCTGTTCGTCTATGTCGCTGTGCGGGCCATCGTGGACTACGCGCGTCACGTCGAGAGCAATGATGTCGTCATCGTACTCACGCCGGCAATTGTCTTGGGCGGCGCCATGGTCCTGCCGATCGTGGCCCAGACATGGACACCGGCGCTGTTCATCACCGCGCTGCTCGGAACAGCAGTCAGCCCACTGGCCCTGCGCTACATCGCCCACTACGTGGCTGGCAGGGGGTGGCAGACAAGGTCATATGCGGCCATGCTGGTTGGCATGGGAGTGGCGGCTGTCGGTGTGCTCGCAGTAGTCGCACCGTCCGCGATACGGAACGCCCTGAGCGCCATTGACTTCATGATTCCAACCGGTGAGTCACTAAGCATAACGGAGATGCATCCCCTGTTTCTTCCGTCGGGCCAGTTCAGCCTGCACATAGCGTGGACGAACTTCGTGACGGTACTTCCTGTCTCTATGCTAGCCCTAGTGCTTCTGCTCCGCGACCGCAGAATACGGAAAGGCAGCGCAATGCTGTTCCTGGTTTGGGCCATGGTCATGCTGGTCGCCGTACTGACGCAGCGACGGTTCGGCTATTACTATGCAGGCAGCGCAGCCATCCTCACCGGTTACCTCGTGGAGAGACTGTGGCAATCAGAATGGGTGCAGCGCCGGGTGGCCACGCTGAGGCGTTACACAGTCGCGAACGCCAGAACACAAAAGAAAGCCGGGCGGCGGGCAGTGAGAGCGCAGCAGGCAGAGAGGCGGTCCGCCGGCCTCACACTTGCCAGCGTAGCAGCGGTGCTCATCCTGGTATTGGTGTCGCCGAGTATCGACATGGCGCACAACTTCGCCGCCGAACCATCACTCATGACACGCGGGTGGATGGAGGCACTGCAGTGGCTGGAGAGGAACAGCGAGGAACCCATGGGGCCTGATGCGTATTATGCCTTGTTCGACGCTCCGTCACCGGGTGAGGAGTTCGACTATCCAGACAGCGCGTACAGCATCATGGCATGGTGGGACTACGGTCACTGGCTGACGCGCGTGTCAAAGAGAATCCCGGTGAGCAACCCGTTCCAGCAGGGTGCACAAACGGCCGCATCATACTTCCTCGCGAGCGACGAGGCGACGGCTGAAGCACAGCTTGACTTCCTCGACACACGCTACATCATCGTTGACGCGAAAACAGCCGTGGCCAGCTTCCACGGCGTCGCACTGTGGGGTCGGACGAGCCCTGCGAACTACTTCCAGACGTACACGCAGCACACGCCGGAGGGCAAGACCGAGCGCCTCGTCCTGTACTACCCCTCCTATTTTCAGACGATGTTGGCAAGGCTCTTCTCATTCCGCGCCGAGGCAGCAGAACCGGAGATGTACGACGTCATACGCTACACGACGTCGGGTCGAGCGGAGGAAGAACGGACCATAAGCGACCTGGAACGATTCGAGTCGTACGAGGAGGCACAGGCATACATTGAGGCCTCCAAAGACCTGAACGTGGCGCTCGTGAGCGCGAGCCCGTTCAGGCCATGCGTACCCATCGAGGGCATGGATGGCTATTCTCTCGTCTTCGAATCTTCCACGGAGGTGCAGTTGTTCGGGAAACGCGTTCCTGAAGTCCGTATCTTCGAGTACTCGGGGGCGTAGTCTGGCGACTACCGGCGGGAAGCGACCGCACACGTCATGCCAGCTGTTCCCACCGTGGCCCCCACGGATGTCATGTATGAGGAGCCAGCTACGTGACTGGGTGGATCTAAAGCGCCTCCGGGAACTCGTCTCTTCTTCTCTGTATCGTAACGCCTACTACATCATGGTTTCCCAGGCCTTGATGGCATTTCTCGGCTTCTTCTTTTGGGTCATCGTCGCCCGGTTCTACACGGAGGCGGAGGTCGGCTACAGCGGTGCCATCATCTCAGCGATGGGGCTTGTGGCACTGACGGGACAGCTCGGGCTTGGATCATTCCTCGTGCGGTTTCTGTCAGGCAGCCAGAACAAGGCAGTTGTTGTGAACACCTGCCTTACCTACACAGCGACGGTGACCGCAGTCGCCGCAGTGATCTGCGTCATTGGCCTGGGCATCTTCCCGTCGAGAATCGGCTTCATCGCGCACCAGCCAGCGTTCTTCGTCGCCTTTGTTGCATTTGCGGTTGCAACTTCGCTCTTCAGCATGAGCGGTGCAGCTTTTGTTGCGCACAGACACGCTGAGTACATGGTCGCCAAGGACCTGGTGTTCAGCGTTCTCAAGCTGTTCCTTCCGTTGCTGTTCGTGAGCTACTTCCATGCCTTTGGTATCGTGGCGAGCTGGGGTCTCGCAACGCTGGGCGGTGTGATGCTCTCCCTGTACGTTCTGCTGCCGCGGATAGTCCGTGGCTACATGCCGAGGCCGCATCTGGGAGCCCGCCTCGTGCGCCGGGCATGGGGCTACTCCGGCATGTCATACATCGTGAGCCTCATCGCCAACGCGCCGACGTTCCTGATGCCACTGATGGTCATCAACGCCCTGGGTCCCATCCAGAACGGCTATTTCTACGTCGCGTGGGCCATCTACACGGTCCTCTCGGCGATACCGGGGTCGATATCACAGTCCATGTTCGCCGAGGCAGCGTGGAACAGGCGGACCCTGCACCAGAACATCATCCGCTCATTCATGCTGGCGTTCGCGCTGGTGGTGCCGGCAGTACTGTTTCTCGAGCTGTGTGGTGGGAGACTGTTACTTGCATTCGGGGCGAGCTACTCCGAGAACTCAGCATGCCTGCTCCAAGTGCTCGCACCTGCAGTCGTGCCGGTCACAGTGGTGAAGATACATTTCGCGGCTCTCCGAGTCATGGGACGCATGAGAGAACTACTGGCGATTCGAACGGCCCTAACAGTTATCGTCCTTGCCGCAGCCTACCTGCTGCTGGCTGGGCACGGTATCACGATCATCGGCTGGATATACGTGGTCACACACTCCGTGGCAGCAATTGCGATAGTAGTGCTACGCAGCCGCCTGTGGAGCACACCGGACGGCGGCGCGTAACAAGAGTTGCAGCAATCCCTCCCAGGCGATGTACCAGCCTAGAAGACAGGGCCGGTCCTGGAGATGCGGTCCTCGATCGAGAGCAGCAGCCTCATCCATGGCAGGTTGTAGTAGATCGGATGGTCGAAGTCCTGCAGGTGCCCGGCCTTCAAGAAGCGCACCACCTCGCGAGCTCCATCCCCGGGTGACCAGTCCGGCCGGAAACCAATCGTGTGTGCCAGTTTCTCACCGGAGACCTTATAGCTGCGCGAGTCCCTGAGGTCACTGTTGACGGCAATCGTCGTGTCAATGCCCTCCTCGATGAGCACATCGCGCACACGCGACGCCAGGTCGAGGATGAGATAGTTGCCATAGACCAGGTTGAACACTTGTCCACTCACCACATCAAGCGGCGATTCAAGACAGCGGATGTGCGCATCGGCAACATCCCGTACGTGTACAAGGGGACGCCAGGCGTCGCCGCCAAACCACACGTCAAGCTTCCCATAGCGGAAGCCATGCATCACAAACGCATTCAGCACGATGTCCCAGCGCATGCGGGGCGAAAGGCCGAAGACCGTTGCCTGGCGCAGGACGGTGGGATGAAACGCGTCTCCAGTGTGCTCCAGCAGGTAGCGTTCAGCGTCGAGCTTGGAGCCGGCGTAGGCGCCCTGCGGTGCCGTGGGTTCGTTCTCATCCGCTTCGCGTTCGAGCCAGAAGCCGTACACCGCGCAGGTCGAGGCGAAGGTGAAACGCTCGATGCGCCTCTGCCGACACAGTTCAGCGAGTCGCACTGTACCGTAGTAGTTGATGGACTCGCTGGCCTCGGGATAGAAGTTAGACGTGGGATCGTTGCTAAGGGAGCCAAGATGGGCCACCGCCCATACGTCGTCGAGCACGGATTCGTCCACGGTTCGTACGTCACCTGCCACCAGTTCCACCCGGTCCCGTACCTCCCCAAGCGCATCGTCACCGAAATAGAGCTTATCCAGCACGCGCACGGTGTAGCCGCGCTCAAGTAGAGAGGCAACGAGGACGCTCCCTATGTAGCCACACCCGCCCGTTACAAGAACACGCCTGAACATCATGCATTCACCGGTGAGGAGGTCTGAGCCAGTCCCAGGGCAGGCCCACCCGCGCATCGGCAGCGTTTCCATTCACCATCAAAGGCACGACCGAGGCGTCGTTCCATGGAAGCCGTTCCTCATCCGGCTCGGCGTAGTCGTACAGCCTAGTCGTACCATACACGGTCAGAGAAGGTGTGGGGCCAACAGTCATAGTGCCGTGATAGAGATCGCCCGGCACGCGCACCACCCGGAGGTCACGGTCGGTCGCAACCACCTCCTCCATCTCCCGCGTCTGCGGGTCAAAGGCACAGATACACATGGAACCCTGGACAACGACAAAGTAGTCGACCTGTCCGCGGACATGCCGGTGCCATGCTCTGATAATGCCGGGGTAGCTGAGGCTGAGGTTCACCTGCACAACGGGCTCGGGAAAGAACGACGACCAGTCAGCACGATAAAGTTCGCAGAAGAAACCGCGCTCGTCCGCTCGCAACTCAACCCGACGCACCGCCATGTGTCTCATGCCGTACCTCTGATACAAGAGCCATCACTGACTCCGCAGCAGGATGCAACAGGTCGTTGCGGGGCCGACAGCTATCGACAACAGAAGACCTGGCGCCTATTATACACGTACCCGCGGGTAAGTCATCCTATGCAGCCTGAATTCCAAGATGGTCCAGATGCCGCTTCCAGCGTCTTGCCTCCGCTGGTGTGCGCGGTCACGGCGAACTGGAACGGCCTGCAAGACACGATTGAACTAGTCGACTCGCTGCTCCAGCAGAGCTATGAACACCTAGAGATTGTCGTCGTGGACAACGCTTCGGATGGGAATGACGCCGACCGCCTCGAAGAACGGTATGGTGACAGAGTCACAATCGTACGCAACAGAACCAACCTGGGTTGTGCCGGCGGTTACAACTCCGGCATTCACTATGCGCAGGAACATTTCGACCCTCAGTACGTGCTCGTGGTAAACAACGATGTGGTCTGCGACGCCGAGATGGTCGCCGAGCTGGTCAAAGCGGCCAGCTCGCAGCAGGGCATCGGCATAGTCGGACCGAAGATCTTCTACTACGACTGGAACGGCCGCAGGGATATCATCTGGTCAGCAGGAGGACTCATCCACCGCTGGGGGCTGAAGATACACAGTCAGCGAGGCGGAGGCGCGGAAGACAGCCACGAATTCGACCGGATGCAGGAGGTCGACTGGACAAGCGGCGCTGCAATGCTGCTCACGCCCGCTGCACTCCGGGATGCAGGCTATTTCAACACACGGTACTTCATCGGCCACGAGGACATCGAGCTGTGCCTCAAGGCCGCCGCCGCAGGACACCGCATCCTGTACGCGCCGCGCGCACGGGCATGGCACAAGGTGGGAGCGTCAGCCAGGAAGGTCGGTATCTCATATGCCGACCCAGCCGCGTACTATTACCTCATCCAACAGACGTTCCCAGCACACGTATACGCCTATCACCTGGCGCTGTTTCCGTTGCTGCTGTCGCGATGGGCCGTCCTGTTCCTGTTACGAAGCAGAGACCGCTCACAACTGCGTCGCTTTGTGCTGGACATCAAGCGGCTGTTGACCCGAAGCGGGCCAACCTAAGCCGTATGCCCCTGACAGGCAGCGACTCTCTCGACGATAGTTGTCCATGCCCGCACGGCTAGGCTGTCCGGCAGCTCCACATCCTCCATCGTGAGCAACTGCCCCTCCTCAACCGACCGCACTATCGTGGCGTCATGCAGCAGGCCGACGGGACAGTGCGAAGGCTGTCCGGCGAACTTCACGGCAATGCCCCGCACATCGAAGCTGCCGATACCGCAGGCAATACTATGGCCGGGTCGCAGGTCTCGCTTGGCCACGGCAGTGACGCTCACCTCAGGACAAGGCGAGTTATTGAGCAGTGGAGGTCCTCCTGCCATAACACGCCTAAGAGTCTTCGGGACCTCGAGATGACAAAGGTGATAGGGACGAAGGAGCAGGTAGTAGGGGCCATCACCCAGCTTGTAGTTCCGGAGATACTGTCGCTGACAGGCATACTGGCCATGTGTTGCTATGATGAAGACTCCCGGAGGCAACGCTGACGAGAGGACATAGTCCGCGATGGGACGTCCTGCAGCTCCAGCCACAAGTTGCTCGATTGCCTCCTGAAGCACATCAACCTGCGGCCCAAGCAATCCGTCGACCGCGATGGTAGCACCCAGTCCATTTGCCGTCAGTGTCTGCTCGATCTGCAACTTAGTACCGTCGGTAAACGAGACAACCCTCGGCATGGTGATACCCTGCTTGGCCCCCCAGTACTCCATCTCCTCAGGCGTAGGCTTGTGATTCAGGAACCCCTTGATGTTGCCGTAGACGAGAGGCTGAAAACCCATTGCAACGGCGTCTTCAGCGAGTGCAGCAAGACAGCCGGGCTGATCGCCCTCGGCCTCCGTGAGATAGCCCTTCCCAACGAAATACGAGCCGGTAGTCACATGCATCTCCGCATCGATGGTGACTACAGGACAGCCTGCCTCAAGCGCCGCGTCCACGACCTGAGTTGCGTGAACCACGTCTCCGCTGCATTCAACAACGAGGTCTGACATTTCCAGGAACTGCTCAAGCGACCGTGTCATGAGATCCGGCCGAGGGAAATCCGGACGTGTCGAAGGGTCAGTACGTGTCAGGACAGCCGTCACATCGAACTCCTCCGACCCGCCGAGTGCGAACAGAAGTCCACGCCCTATGTAGCCCGAACCTGCTATACCAATACGTGTCTTCACCTTTCCTCCCTCCCGCTTCCATGATCCAGTGTTCCGCGCAGTCGCCCCTCCGCGTAGCCACAGAGGACAGCGGTGACCGCCAGTGTCACCGTTGCCTGTTGCTTCAACGCCAGTAAGGGATGTGACCGCAACATGCCCAGACGGGCGATGGAGTTGTCGGCCACCATTCGTAGTACAGCATGCTCCGTGCCAAGGACATCTTCTCCAGCACCCGCCATGCGTTCAAGCATCGCTTTGAACCTCCCTTCCCAGTAGGCACGACTGGTGATAGTACGCGTCGCAAGGCGGTACGGTCGCACACGGTGCCATACGCGCACCTCAGGCACATACAGGATCTTCATTCCCGTCTCGCGCTGCAGCCGGAGGCATAGCTCCGGCTCCTCTCCACCCATACCACGCCAGGCACCCGTCGCCCACGCCCCCACACCCAGCGACTCGTCGAAGCGCCGGTCGTCAAATGCCGAACGACGAAAAGACATGTTTGCCCCATACCCATTCCTTACAGGGATAGCCATCGACGTATCCCAGTACGTGCACGAAAGCATCCAATACAGCTCGCGGGGGAACCAGTCCATGGCGGGCGAGTCCCACAGCGGGAGGATGGAGCCAGCCAGACCCACCATCTGAGGGTGCTCCCTGTATGCACGCCTCGTCTGCAGGGCCCAGTCCGGTGCAAGCTCTGCATCGTCATCGGTAAAGGCGATTATGTCACTCTTGGCACGCTCCACACCCGCGTTGCGTGCCCGCGCGACACCGGGCTTGCCCGCGAGAAAGAGCGTCTCCATACGGCACAGTGCAGACGTACGAAGGAGCGTTCGCAGGCGCCCGTTAAGATCCACGGATTGCTGCACAACGAAGATCACCTCGTCGATGGGACTGATCTGCGACTCGGCGCTCCCTACCAGTCTGACGAGATCGTCATAGCGCTCAGTGCTATGGCACGGGACAATCAGAGAGATGGATGGGCCAGAAGCGTCTATCCTGAGTTGCATATTCCCGCTCGCTTGCCCATATCAACAACCAGAAGAGCCCACTATCGAGCCATATCCTTCCCACGACGCTCGAAACGCTTCTTCAGCAGCATCCGGCCAATGCGCCATCCATCACGAACAGCACGCAGTTTGGTCAATGTCGAACGCCGCCGGTATGTGATAGGCACCTCTCCGAAGCGATACCCGCGCCGCACGACCTCGGCAAACATCTCCGCCTCGATATTGAATCCCCGCGCAGTCAGGTTCAGGCTACGAGGTACCGTGCCGCGGAAACCCCAGAAGCCTGTACACAGGTCAGTAGTCCGAGTGCGGAAGAGTACACGAGCGAAGAGGGTCAACAAGCGGTTGCCGAGGACATTGAACCGGCTTATGGAGCCGGGAGCACGCGTACCGGAGAGGCGGGAGCCGAGGACCACATCCACCCCGTTCTCCAGTACAGCAAGCATCTCCAGTATGTGCACAGGCGGGTACGTCGCGTCGCCATCAAGCAGAAAGAGATAGTCAGCAGTCACTTCGCGGAAGGCCCGCCTCACCGCCAGTCCCTTTCCCCGTTGTGGTTCGAAGATGACCTGGGCTCCCCGCCGAACGGCCTCCTCCGTCGTGCCATCAGTACTGCCATTGTCGATAACGATTGCCCTCACGTCATATCCCCGCTCAGCGAGGGCTGCATACGGAATCTCGTCGAGCACAAGCCCGATGGTAGAGACCTCGTTCAGGGCCGGTATCACAACGAGCAAGGTGGGTTTTCTCAATTGCGTCATAACAGGCCGCCACGCCTTCCGGGGGCCGACGCATTATACCAGTCGGGCCCATGCCTGACTGCCACTGGTGTAAGATGTAGGCTGACCGGATCAGGAACCATGTCTCACATAACGGAGAACGTGGGCCGCATCCTTGCGACCGTGCCAGATGGTGTGCTCGTGGTGGCGGCGATCAAGGGACGCAGCGCCGACGAGGTGCGGGAGGTTGTCGACGCAGGGATCCACTTTCTAGGAGCGAACTACGTCAGCGACGGCCGGCTTGCCCGGCAGGCCGCAGGTCAACGCGCTGAATGTCATTTCATCGGCAGGCTCCGCCCGCACGACGTGCGGCCGGGCACACTCAGCCTGTTCGACATGGTACAAAGCGTGGCATCGCATGACATTGCAGCGCGCATCGATGCACGATCTGCAGTGCTCGGACGCATCACTCCTGTGCTCATCGAGGTCAACAGCGGGCGGGAGCCGCAGAAGGATGGGGTGCTGCCAGAGGATGTGCCTGCCTTCATCGACGCCGTGAGCGGCATGGAGCACCTCGCTGTCAGAGGGCTGATGACCATGGGGCCGCTCTCGGACAATCCCGATGACTACCGGCCCTGTTTCGCGGAGACACGACGGCTGTTTGAGTCCATGAGCGCGATATCGCACCCGCGACTGACGATGCGCTATCTCTCGATGGGCATGAGCGCCTCGTACAGGGTGGCCATAGACGAGGGCGCAAACATGGTCAGGCTGGGGACCATCCTGTTCGAGAAACAGAGCAGCCGTCAGTGATGACGCGGGCCTGACTTCACGCTCCTTGAGATCAGGCAGTGAGCACCATGCCCACTCCGCAGCGCTTCGCTTTAAGCGGATAGCGTTGAAGTATCTCACGCTTCCTCTGCGTACAGTGGCACGGATACACCACGTCAAGCGTGTCGAGCAGGGGCAGGTCGCGGAACCCGTGTAACCCTCCCACAAGCGCCGACGGCTCCGCGATCGACGAAGCAGCTTCCAGCAGGCTATGTACGCCCGGATGGGCACAGCCCATAATGACAAGACCGCCAGCGTCAGACTGCAGTACGAGTGCCTGTTCGATACCTGCCAGCACACCGGTCGAGTATATGCCGGGAACGATTTCCATCTGGCCGCTCCCCACAACATGAAATTGTTTTTCCGGCACGTGCCCCGATGCGCCGGATGGAGCGTACAGATGCGCTTGTGGCGTCTGCTTTATGACAAAGGGAAGCCCACCGGCATGGTCCCAGTGCCAGTGGGAAATGACCACCGTTTGAACAACCGAGAGGTCCACACCAAGGCATTCCGCATTATGCAGCAGGATCGTGCCATCGGCACCGGTGTCAAACAGCACGTTCTCGCCAGATGCCGCGCACACGAGGGCAGCAAACCCCCAATCAGCCTTGAGGCCCGACCTCACGGTCTCGTTATCGTATAGAACAGTGACAGTGAACTTCACGACATGTTGTATCCTGAACCACGCCACGCGCCGACCACGGCAACATATCGTGATGATACAATGAAACCCCCGTGTCATACCAGGACGTCCTACTGAGATTCCGCGACCATGTGCTGTCACGTCGCAGCGTTCAGGCGGCGATATTTGTCGGCGTTCTTGTGCTCTCAATTGCACTTTTATGGTGGGGTCAGAGCCATCTACCTGAGGACGCCTTCGTCAAGCATGGATACCTTGGAGTGTTCGTCATCAACCTGCTCACGTGTGCGAGCGTCCTCTTCCCCATACCGGGTGAGGCGGCAAACATAGCCGCGGGGGGTGTGTACACGCCGTTGTGGGTGGCGGCGGTGGCGACTGCGGGCGCAACCATAGGAGAAATGACGTCGTACCTGGTGGGCCATATGGGCGGCAGGATCTTCATACAGGGTTACGAGAGGCGCTACGTGCAGGCCCAGAACTGGATGGACCGACACGGCATGGCTGCAGTCTTCCTGTTCGCCCTGATACCTATGCTGGTCTACGACCTGCTAGGCATTATCGCGGGCTCGACCCGCTATCCTCTCATGAAGTTCATCCTCGCCACCGCTGCCGGGCGGTTCCTGCGATGCCTCATAGAGGCCTACCTGGGGTCCTCGTTCATCAGCCTTCTACCTCTGCCCTAGCACGCGCCTGGGCGAGAACCGCCCGCACCGGAGGGAACAAACCGGTCAAACAGACGCCGGGTGAGCGATGGCACATCCTTCAGAACGAGCTTCCACAAAGGCTTGTCGCTGTACGAACGGATGGCCACGTAGCACTGTCCGCAGGTATTCGTCCGCGTGAAGTCCCTGACCATGTCTCGCTGATTGGTAAACCGATGGCGGTGCAACGAACACGGCACAAACGCGCCGTCCGGCATCACTACGAAGAACCTGCGCCCTGCGCTGCATCCGGGCGTACCGCCGTTCGCAAAGTAGTCATACGTGTCTCGCAGCACAGTTTCCGGATTGGCGATGTGAAGCTTCGAGCGGCCCAGACGCACGAGCTGTTCTATGGTCGCATGGAGGGCTGCCAGGTCTTCTGCCGACGTTATCGCGTACTCCGGATCGCCGGTACGAAGCTGCGTATAAGCACTGTACGAAATTGTCACCCCCCATGACTCCGCAAGGTCGGAGATGTTGAGCAGTTCAGACATGTTCGCCCGCGTGATGGCGGTATTGATTATTATGTCGCCATAACCCAAACGCGCAAGCTGCGGCAGCGTCTCGCTCAGGTGATTGAAAAGCCCCCGGTGTCGACGAAAATCGTCGTGCCTCTCGTCAGGGAAGTCCAGTGAGA
>CAZODZ010000042.1:0-14405 GCA_964578745.1 uncultured Dehalococcoidales bacterium
CAGCTCTTTGTACACGGCCGCGAAATCGGCGCTGGACGGTGCTGCTGTCCTTGGGCGGATGCTGCCACATGATGTCAACCGGTCATAGAACTGCTGTCGTGTCAGCTCCACGCCGTCCCGTAAGACCTCGTCGCCGAAGTATATGTACAGCGGCACCACTGTTATGCCCAGCTCCTCTATCAGCGCGGCTGGAAGGTCAGCGCTGCTGTCGGTGACAACGCGGACTGCCATGGGTAGACGGTATCATAATCTTCTTTCCGTGGTTAGAGGTTGTTGACGTTCACTCGTGCAGGTGGCATTGTTTTACGAAACGGGCTGGCCCGCGGTACGTCCGCAGCTGGTCCGGGGAGGGTGGGCCTGGCGCCATGAGTACTTCGCAACGTCATACTCGTGACGTGATCGCAGGCCGGCAGCCTGTGCTTGAAGCGCTGCGGGCCGGTCGCCCTGTCAATAAGGTGCTGCTGGCACGCGATGTTGCGCGACACAGCATCATTGCAGAGATACTTTACCTCAGCCGCGAGCGGCACATCCCCGTGGAACATGTGCCGGCGAGGGCGCTCGCCGATGCCTGCCGCACAGCAACGCACCAGGGCGTTGTGGCGTACGTGGCTGCGAAAGAGTATATCGATCTGGACGGACTCGCAGCCGTGTCGTGCGGTTGGCCCGATGAGCCGCTGTACGTGGTCCTTGACGGTATCGAGGATCCGCAGAACCTTGGCGCCATTCTCAGGACTGCAGATGCCACCGGAGTCCACGGTGTAATAGTCCGCTCGAGGAGGGCAGCTGGACTGACAGCCGCTGTGTCACGGGCATCTGCCGGCGCTGTAGAGTATGTGCCGGTAGCGCGGGTGCCCAACATCACCAATGCTATCTGTTCACTCAAGGAGCATGGGGTATGGGTAGTGGGCATCGACGCGTCTGCCACCATGCGCTATACGGAGGTGGACATGCGCTCCTCGCTGGCAATTGTGATTGGCTCTGAGGGGAAAGGCATCTCTGGTATCGTCAGGAGACACTGTGACATACTCGCCTCGATACCAATGCGCGGCAGAGTAACGTCGTTGAACGCTTCCGTGGCTGCGGCGCTGGTGATGTACGAGGCCTTCAGACAGCGGGATTGGTGCGGGATTGTCTGAGCCCACAGTGGCGTGAGAAGACCGACGGATCGAATGATCGTTCCTGTACGACGGTCTGGCGTGGCGTCCTGAAACGTCTTGGGGTCTTCTCCAATCATGTGGCACCGTGGCGCCTCATCCCTGAGACCTCGAGCTTTCTGTCTACGTGGTTGTGGGCGTACTCTCACTCGAGAACTTCGGGATTCTGTGGTGGCCTGTCCAGCGGGGGCAATTGCTGGAACGGATTGTCGCTGTCAGTCGAAGGCCGGCAGATCGAGTCCATTGTCGGGGCCCTGTATGAGAGCTACACACAGTGCGCCCGGCCCGAGGTATGTTCCGAGTGTGGCACCACACCTCGTCCGCATGATTCGGTCTGAAGGGAAGAACTGCGACAGGCGGTTGGCCAGTCTCTC
Source organism: uncultured Dehalococcoidales bacterium (assembly GCA_964578745.1). Classification (GTDB taxonomy): domain Bacteria; phylum Chloroflexota; class Dehalococcoidia; order GIF9; family AB-539-J10; genus SKVJ01. Next base: position 1,529 of record CAZODZ010000042.1, read on the forward strand.
CATCTCGCTCTCGCATGTTGTGTGTGCCACTGCGAGACTGCAAAGAGGTCCAAACCCTTGTACCAGTTCACACAGCCTGTCGAATGCGCGCTCACGGCCGCGCAGCCTTTCTACGGGCTGAACGACTCCCTCGTACACTGACAGTATCGGCTTCACGTTGAGCATGGAGCCGAGAAAGTTTGTTGCCTTGCCTATGCGGCCTCCCTTGTGCAGGTACTCGAGCGTGTCCAGGACGCCAAAGAACCGGGTGCGGGGTATCATCTCGTGGATTGTATGGAGAATCTCGTCGAGGGTCTTTCCCTGGAGAGCAAGGCGTGCGGCCTCAGTTACCAGTATCCCAAGACCAATGGATGCCTGCAGAGAATCGACAAGCTCAATGCGGCAGGGAGTCTCGACTCCTTCGGTGCCCACAAGTGCTGATGCATACGTTGCACTCAGTCTCTCGGATATGTGTATTGAGAGGATCTCGTCCGTCTCTTGCGCAAGTCGCTCGTATACCTCGGTGAACATCCCGGAAGAAGGAGCTGAGGTCTTGGGCAGAATGTCGCCGCCGACAAGCAGGTTGTAGAAGCCCTCCGTCGAAATGCTTACGCCGTCCTGGAACGTCTCGTCTCCGACATGGATATGTAGCGGAACGACGGAGATGCCAAGTTGTTCAACAATCTCAGGCGGCAGGTCCGCCGTGCTGTCGGTGACAACCCTTACGCGCATAGTGCAATTCCCTGGAGGTGTCCAGACACATTTCTGAAGTGATTGGTGCTGGCACAACGTACAGGAGAAACATCCCGCGGTCAAGTGTCCGTCCCCATGCTGGCTGCTTGGGGTACTACACGCGGAGGGATGCTGCATCGGAGTGGTGTTGTTGGGAGGACGCGCCAGCACACAGTGCGGATGGTTGTGCTGGGCTTTTGCTGATTGCTGTCGTTGCTTGGGTGAGGATAGCGCTCAGTCGACTTAACTTGATGCTTGGAGACCCTTTCGGCAAGACTGCTGAGTCGATCGTCTCGCTTGCAGGAGGCCTTCGTATGCGGTGGTGTTACCGCCCACGTGTCGGGTGGTGGCATCATTCTGACTGAATGCACGGGCGTATATGACCTGTCGACCTGCAGACGGTTCGCCGTTGCAGCTGTTGATGTAGTTGGCGCAGGTCGCTCACAGGAGCGAGACTGGATTGCTAGGGATGGTTCTTCGTCTCTCATTTGGTAATGCTCGGAGCGTGTATGTCTACGACACTTGTGATGGCAGATGGACCACGATGAACAGGATTTCAGGGTCGTCCTTCGCTGGCTTTGTCATGTAGTAACCAGTCGGTCGTCGTAATCCCTGCGTCTTCACTCGCATGATGGTGAGGCTACCTGCGGGCAACTGCACACGGTTCGACTGGCTCCGTCAGGGGAGGGGACCTGCCTCTACACCGAGGCGACTAACTGCTATGGTCGCGGTACGTTTGTGTCGCATACCGACGAGAGTGATTCGCATCGATGTTCGTTCGCGTATTACGATATGGCACCATGGGATGTGTGCTGATGGGTACGGTGGCCGACCGTGCTTGATTCGACTTATCCCTCGCCTGCGCACTACACTATCAGTAGTGCACGCCGCTCGCAGTCATTGCATGAGCGGCAAAGGAGGTAGTTGAGGGAGAGGACTGCTTGCCGGCTTGGGGAGCGCAAGCGCTCAGCGAGACGGCTGGAATTGGCAGGTGGTTCGTTTCGGGGGCGCGTCTGTAAAGCTACTCACTCGTTGATGCGTTCCTGTCGCGGCTGGAATCTACGGGTATACTGGTTGAGAAAAGGAGTCTTAAAGATAGGCGGGCGCCATCAGATGGCTTGCTGCGCAGAAGGGGCGAGAAGCGTGTCGCCGACATGGTTCCGTACTGCTCGAAGGAGGTGAGTGAATGGATATTGTATGGTTCCGGGACCTGAGCGTGACCATCCTGGGATTCGCGGCCACGATTGTATTCATCATCAGTGCAGTTGTCCTGTTGCGGCTGTATTCGGCGGTCAAAGGCGTGATTGCGGAATTGAAGGCTGCGTCGATGGTTGCCCATGATACGGCAGCACGTTTTCAGGAAGGCATGCGGCCCATACTTGCGCTGTTCGAGATGATACAGGGTATGCGTGAGGGCCGTGAACGTCGTAGTAGCAAGAGACGCCGGTAAGGAGGTGAGGACGAAATGGGAACTGAGTACAAAACATCGGGTCATGCGAGCGCATTGCTCACCGGAGCGATGATCGGCGGTGTATTGGCGCTGCTTTATGCGCCGCGGCCTGGTTCTGAGACGCGGAAGTTCCTCCGCGCGGAACTCGAGCGTGTCAGGGAGGAGGCCGAGGACATTGCAAAGTACGCGAGGTCGGCCGCTGACGAAGGAGCGCACAAGGTTGGACTGTCTAGCGTTGAACGCCGACTGAAGAAAGAGGAGGAGGAGCACATGGAGGGAAAGTCTATTGGCGTGGGGTTCATGCTGGGTGTTGTGGTGGGTGGAGCACTTGCACTATTGTATGCTCCGCGCCCCGGCAGCGAGATGCGTGGTATCCTCAAGAGCAAGGCTGAACATACTGCTGAAGAGGCACTCGAGATCGCTGAACACGCGAAGGAGATAGCAACCGAGCGTGTGAAGAAGGCGAAGGCGGCTGCAGAGGCAGCCCAGCGCGAAGCTGAGGTAGGCGAAGGCACCGCCTAGGGTCAGCGCGCGTGTTGCGCTCGGACCACTGCTACGGAGTCCTTGGTTAGGCTTCACCCTTCGGCAGGCATGTCGAAGGGTGAAGTTGTGGTCTTGTATATGTCCGCAACTAGGAATCGTATGGGTTGATGGCCTCCATCTCCTGGCTCAAGCGCAACGGTAGGGGTATTGCCGTTGTCGCTGTCCTTTTCTTGATCATATGGCTGCTCGTGGAGCTGCGGCGTGTCCTGTTGCCGTTTGCGCTTGGACTTCTTATCGCCTGGCTGCTGCAGCCGGTGGTCGACTGCGTCGAACGTTGGATCCCTGGCGTGAAGAGTCACCACTTGAGACGAGTGGTCTCGATTGTTGTTATCTACCTCGTGGTCACAGCAGTCATTGGGCTTGTTGTGTTCTGGATGGTCACTGTCTTGGGGCGCTCACTTGTTGCTCTGTTAGCGGCAGCGCCTGAGCTTGTCCCACAGGGCATCGAAGCTCTGGAGACCTGGCTGGAGTCGTTCCTCACGACGTTGCCTCCATCTACTCGTGCGCAGCTGGACGCTCTTCTTGCTGAGGCTGGCACACGGGCCAGCCAGGCACTCGTCAGTTTCATCACTGGTGGAGTCGTGCGCATAGGCAGCTCTTCGAACATGATACTCGGGTTTGTGGCATTGCCTGTGTTTCTCTTTTATTTGCTGAAAGACTGGGCGCGGCTTCGGGAGGAACTGTATTCCTCACTCCCGCACTGGGTTGCCATACACGCTCGCAATGTCGCTGCTATCGTGCATGATGTGGTCGGTCGATACCTGCGGGGCCAGCTTATCCTCGGCATCGTAGTTGGCCTTGCTGTTTACCTCTTGTTGAAGATAGCGGGCATCCCGTATGCTGCGCCGCTGGCTGTGTTCGGCGGCATTGCCGAACTTGTGCCGGTTATCGGTCCATGGCTGGCGGGCATTGCGGGCGTGCTTGTTGTGCTGGCTACCTCACCCGAGAAGACCCTGTGGGTCGGCATAGGCTACATTCTCATCCAGTTGCTGGAAAACAACCTGCTTGTGCCGCGCATACAGGGCCGCCAGATGCAGATTCATCCGGCGCTGGTCATAGTCCTCACCATTGTTGCGGCCTCACGGTTTGGTATTGTCGGCTTTCTTCTGGTGTTACCCCTTACCATGTTTGCCGTTCGGCTCGTCAGGTATGTCCGGATCCAGATGCGTACATCACCCGACGAGGCGGGTCGATAGCTGGCATCCGGTCTGGTTCGTGTGATATTTGGCTGCGCTGCGCGTATATCATACTGTGTGGGTCTAGATGAGTGTCTGTAGGGGGTGCAATGGATGCGCAAGATCATAGCTGTTCTGGTTGCTCTGACTCTGATTCCGGCCTCTGCCGGCTGCTCGGCCGTTATGCCCGGCGCCTCGGCAGACGTGCTGCGATCTCCTGAACCGCGAGAGACAGATGTCTCGCTGCTACCAGGAGACCTTGAAAACCTCGTCCAAGGCAATGGTCGGTTCGCGTTTGATCTCTACCGCTACCTCGGCACGGGTGATGGCAATCTGTTTTACTCCCCTCACAGTATCTCGATGGCGCTCGCGATGGCATATGCTGGCGCATGTGCCGGTACCGCGGAGGACATGGCCAGGGCGTTGCATTTCGACCTGCCGCCGGAACGCCTTCATGCCACCTTCAACTATCTGGATATGGAGCTTGCATCGCGTGGGGAAGGCGCTGAGGGCAAAGATGATGGAGGCTTCCGGCTCAATATCGTCAACGCTATCTGGGGACAGAAAGGCTATCCTTTCCTGGCTGAGTACCTGGACGTGCTTGCACGTTGCTATGGCGCCGGACTGCGCGTTCTTGACTTCGTGTCCGCTCCTGATGAATCAAGGGCGGTCATCAATGACTGGGTTGAGGAGCAGACAGGGGATCGCATAAAGGAGCTTATTCCCCGGGGTGCGGTCGATGAGCTGACGCGGCTTGTTCTCACGAACGCCGTGTACTTCAACGCTGCCTGGGCTTCACAGTTCGAGGAAGCCGACACTTCTGACGGAACATTCTTCCTGCTCGATGGAAACGAAGTGACTGTCCCGATGATGCGCCAGGTGTCGCACTTCCGCTATGCTGACTACGGCATGTACGAAGCTGTTGAGCTTCCGTATGATGGTCACGAGCTTTCAATGTTGATACTGGTGCCCAAGAGCGGTGAGTTCCGGAATTTCGAGCAGACACTTGGTTTTGAACTGGTAGCGCAGGCCATCGCAGGCCTCCACGGGAGCCAGGTGGCCCTGACGATGCCCAGGTTCAGCATGGAGACCAGCTTCAAACTGAACGGCGCTCTCAGCGCGCTGGGTATGGCTGTTGCGTTTGATCCGGCTGAGGCCGACTTCTCGGGGATGGATGGGCGCCGCGATCTTTATATTAGCGACGTTGTGCACAAGGCCTTCGTCGACGTGGCTGAGGCTGGAACCGAAGCGGCTGCTGCTACTGCTGTCGTCATTGGTGCTACATCTGTTCCATCTCAGCCTGCGCAGCTCACCATCGACCGACCGTTTGTCTTCTTAATCAGGGATATGGAGACCGGCGCCATCCTGTTCCTCGGGCGGGTCATGGATCCGTCCTGAGGAAGGAATGGGGCGTAAACGTGCTGATGGCGCGTCTGTGGGGATAGATACTGGGTGAGGTTGACAGGGGTAGGCTGGCCTTCTATACTGCGCCTCACTGAGATGGCTACTTACCGGGCACAGTCGGCTTGCGGATTCTTTTTTAGCGGGTCAATTCTGACGCCCGGGAGCGGTTCGTCGACGTAGTTCACCAGGTACCAAGACAGGTGTAGCAAGGACCCTCTCCGGAGGGTCCTTCTCTTTTTTGTGCCGGGTCCATGAATGGAGAAGGAGAGTGCGATGATTGTCATGAAGACGGATGCCACCGAAGAGGAGATTAGGCGAGTTGTTGATGAGGTCGAGTCCAGTGGCCTGCGAGCCGCTGTCATAAGAGGCGAATACCTGACGGTAATCGGCCCGGTGGGCGACGAAAGGCGGTTGGATTTCGACCGGCTTGCTGCACTGCCGGGCGTGAAGGAGGCTACCAAGGTCGAAGCGCCTTACAAACTTATAAGCAGGGATTACGCGCGTTTCTTTGAGGAACCGGGTGTGCATAAGACGGTGCAGGTTGGTGATATTCACATCGGCAACGGCGAACCGGTCATCATTGCCGGTCCCTGCGCGGTGGAGAGCAAAGAACAGATCATGCGCATCGCCGGAGAAGTCAGGAAAGCGGGAGCCCACATCCTGCGTGGAGGCATCTATAAGCCAAGAAGCTCCGTCCACTCCTTTCAGGGGGTCGGCTCGTCGGGAATCACGCATGCAAAGGAGGCACTTCACTGGCTCCAGCAGGCCGGCAACGCGTTTGATATGCCCATTGTCACCGAGGTTCGCGGAGAATCGACAGTCAATCTGATAGCGCGGTATGTGGACATAATGCACATTGGTGCACGTAACATGTACGACCAAGACCTGCTGGTCGAGGTTGCGCGGAAGGGCAAGCCGGTACTGCTGAAGCGGCACTTTGGGGCCAGTATTGAGGAACTGCTCTCTTTCAGCGAGTATATAGCCGCCGAAGGCAACAGGGATATCATCCTCTGCGAGCGGGGTATTGTGCCTGTGGGAAAGGGGAAGAGCTACACCAGATATACGCTCGACCTCGCTGCAGTTCCAGTCATACACCGTGAGACCTATCTGCCGGTGATAGTTGACCCCAGTCATGGGACAGGACAGCGCGATCTGATCTTCGACATGAGCTGCGCTGCCATTTCCGCGGGGGCTGACGGTCTTATGATCGAGACGCATTACAACCCGGCTGAGGCACTGGTCGACGGGCCGCAAATGGTTACCCCAGATGAACTGAAGGACATAATCGATGCCTGCCACAGCCTCTACCGGGCAAAGCGTAGTGCGACTCGTTTCGCGAGGCGAGGATAGCTTGGATGTGTGATGGTGTATCTTGACTGGCATCGCGTGGTTGAGGCGGTTGATGCCATCGAACACAGCGTAGAGGTGTGCGCGGACTGGACAATGCACGCGGGGCCATTGCCTTGGAGGGGAAGGTGTACGTAGACGCTGGTTGCCGCAGTGGTAATGACACAATCAAAGGGCTGAGTTGGGTGTCACGACAAGAGGGGCTCGCCAATTTCATTCTCTCCGTATTAAGCTTCTGTGGGTAGGACGCCGTGTCGTGCCTGATTGAGCTGCCTGGCGCCGCGGTGCATCGGACCATGTCGGCGCTCGCCTGCTATGACTGTACATCGCTCCCCAACCTGTGGCCGCCGCGTTTCCACGGAAGGGAGCGGCTCACACGCTGCTATGCTGTGGCCAGTTGCCCGTGGCTGAGTATGGTTCGCCGACCGTTATAGCGGGCGGTATCGTACTGCGTAGCGGTGTTGACGAGGTTCGGGCCGGCGAGAGCTTCCTCTATGGGGATGGCAGTGATGCGGCCGTCCCTGAAGGCGACCATCCTGCCGAATTGCTTTGCTGTAATCAGGTCAACCGCTGCGATGCCGAAGTACCTGCCCATGCGTCGGTCGTGCGCCGATGGCACGCCGCCACGCTGGAGGTGGCTCAGGACCATGCTCCTGGTCTCCAGACCTGTGCAGTTGTGTATCTCGGCTGCGACATACTCACCAACGCCACCGAGTGTGCGGTGACCGAAGCTGTCGACTCTACTGTCACGGCAGAATTCTGTGCCGCCGACGGGCTTGGCACCCTCGGCCGCGATGATGATCTCGTATCTGGCCCCAGAGCGCCGGCCCTCTAGAATCAGCTCGTTGACCCTGTCCATCGAGAAATCGTACTCCGGGATGAGTATGATGTACGCTCCGCTGGACTCGCCACCTTCGAGTGCAAGCCAGCCGGCGTGCCGGCCCATTGTCTCCACCACGAAGACCCTTCGATGAGAACCCGCCGTGGTTCGCAGCCTGTCGACGCACTCCACGACCACGTTCAGGGCGGTGTCGAATCCAAGAGTGTAATCGGTTCCTGGCAGGTCCTTATCGATTGTCTTGGGGATCCCGACGATATTCACACCCTCCTGCCACAGCCTACTGGCGACACCAAGTGTGTCGTCGCCGCCGATGGCGATGAGAGCATCCAGTTTGAGACGCTCGATGTTGTCAATCACCCGCTTTGACAAGTCGTTCTTCGGATTGTACGGGTTTGCACGTGAGGTGCCGAGGTTTGTGCCGCCATAGCGGTCCCATGTTCGTACCACTTCCTCGTCCAATGGAACTACGTGTCGTGGATCGGTTGGGTTGTCCGGGGCCATGCTCATCAGCCCTTCCCAGCCGTTACGGATCCCCAGCACCTCGTATCGTATGTTACGCTCGGTTGCGAGACGACTGTCCATCGCAGTCTTCACTACCCACTTGATGGCGGGGTTGATTCCGGCACAGTCGCCGCCTCCGGTCAGTATCCCTATCCTATAGTGTTCCATTGGTCTCTTTGGGGTAGATCTTCTCCCTCGGTGTTTCTTGTCCGGCCTTTCCCTGCAGGCTACTACCATGCTGGGGGCTGCGTCAAAAGAGACGTAGGCGGCGGATGCGACTCTGTGCTGGGCGAGTTTTGTGGCATGGTAACCTGCAGTACTCCGCCAAACAGTACATTAGTGCGCCAACAGAGCCTGTGTCCGCCTGCTATTGTCTGCACCCAACACATCTCCTCGCATATCCTTCTCCTCCGGATGGGGCATGTGGGTGGTGAAGGAGAGTGACGAGTAGTGAGGAGGACGTCGCAAGGTGATGGTTTATGTGCTGCAAAAGGGTTGCTGGCTTCTGGCATGTCCGCAGGTCAGTTGCGGCCCCTGATGGTGCACGGCGAATAGATGCCCTTTGGACTGCGGCCTGAAGCTCCTCATGGAGCAATATAGGATGTCGTCTGGGTGGTGGGCATGGCCATGTGTTCCACTTGTGTGAGCCCTTCCATCACGCGCCGCCGGGGGATGCTTGGTCGAAGAGGCAATGGTTATCTCGATGGGATAGAGATCTTCGTGCCTTACTTTTGCACCTCTACCATGTAGCTGTTGGCTAGCGAATTGCTGCTCGATGACCAGTCGGCTGTCGAGTGGGACGGGACACACCTGCTTGAGATTGGGATGGTTCACAAGGGGATGGGGCTATTGTGTCCCGGTTGAGGTCCACTACAGTGCGCTGCGCGATGTGGCAGGTCAACTGCGTGAGATAGTGGCGGTTGCTTGTGACATCCCCGTGCGAAAGGTTGCCGAGGAGTTGCGTGAATCGGCCAACAGGCAAACGCTCGCTGTGCTGTGCCAGAGTGTGTACGCACGTTTGCCATGTTAAGTGAAACGAGGGACTTGTATACTACTACTGCGCACCAACGTCAAGTTACGCGGCTGGCCAATGCAATTGGCATCAGCATGGTAATGTAGCGGCATGTGTTGCAGCTTCTCCATCTTGCTGGTCTGGTTCAGGATGTTGGAGAGGGGGGCGCCTTCCAGCCGGTATTTCGCCGCGGTGCACCATGGTGTTACGTGAAGTCAGCGGCCTGGTGCACATGAAGGGGGTTCGACCCGATGACGGGTGGCACAGGAGAAATGCGCCCCTGTCGTTCCAGCAGCATCTTGAAGAGTCTCGCTACAAGGTTGCCGAACCTAGGACGTGGTGCTGGCAGATCGAGCTCGCATCTTCACGGGCATAGCCTGGTTGGATGTCAGCTGGCTTCCATAGCTCTCAGCCATAGCCCTTGGCAACCGTAGCGTGCCCTGCCTCAGCACTTGAGCATTATTGCACACAGAGGTCTGAGTTGGATAACTCCACACTACAACATCTTGCCTGGTAGCCAGAGTATTATCTCTGGAAAGACTATACACAGAATCAGGCCCACCACGATGAGACAGACAAAGGGGATGACGCCGCGTACGATGTGTCCAGTGTCGATTCCCCATTCCGGCTTGCAGATCCCCCTCAGGTAGAACAGTGCATATGCGAATGGCGGCGTGAGGAACGACATCTGCAGATTCACGATGATCATCATCGCGAACCACAGGGTGTCAAATCCCAGCACCTCGCCGATGGGTGTGACGATGGGTACCATGATTAGCACTATCCCTATCCAATCGATGAACATGCCCAGTATGAAGACGATGGCCATTACGACGGCGAAGCTCACCCATCTGCCGAAAGGGATACCCACAATTGCGTTCATGATGACGTCGCCGCAGCCAAGGCGTAGAAACGTGCCGGTGAACATGCCGGCACACATGGCAATGATCATCACCATGCACGTTATGCGCAGTGATTGGTAGGTTACTTCCTTGAATGCTGCAAAGGTAAGCCTGCCATAGGCGAATGCAAGCAGCGTGGCAGCTACGGCGCCAATGGCGGCTGCTTCAGTCGGTGGAGCAATACCGAAGAATATTGTTCCGAGAACCGCCAGAATCAGAAACAGCGGTGGCCCCATCGAGACTACAAGCGCGGTGAGCTTCTTCACGAAAGGCACGTTTCTCTCTTCGACGGGCACAGCAGGAGCCAACTGAGGCTTGAGGAAGCTGACTATGAGGATGTACACAATGTACAGTCCTGCTAGCATGAAGCCTGGCATGAACGCCGCCATGAACAGCTTGCCGACTCCGATACTCGCTGTCGGACCGTAGATGACGAGCATCACGCTGGGGGGGATGAGTATACCCAGTGTTCCTCCGGCGCATACCGAGCCACATGCGAGTTCTCTGTTATAGCCGTGCTTGAGCATCGCCGGCAGTGCGATGAGCCCAAGCATGATTACTGACGCACCGATTATGCCAACACAGGCTGCCAGCAGGGCACCTATCAGCACTGTAGCAACGGCCAGGCCACCTCTCAGTCCACCTGTCCATAGATAGATCGCGTCGAAGAGCTTCTCTGAAATACCTGTCTTCTCCATCATCAATCCCATGAAGATGAATAACGGGGCTGCGAGCAAGACGAAATTAGTGACTACCCCGAAGATGCGACCATAGAACGCGGCGAAAGTTTGCTCGGGAGTGAAGAAGAGCAGGCTAATAAGCATCGCGACTCCTGCCAGGGCGTAGGCCATGGGGAAGCCCAGCAACACCGTCAGGAGGAGAGATCCGAACATCAGGAGGGTGATTGCCTCCGGGCTCATGTCAATCATGGTCTTCCCCTTTCAGCAGGAGTCTGAGTGTCCGAATTGTGTTCACGATGCCCTGCAGGAACAGTAGAAACAGTCCGATGGTTATCACTGTCCTCAGGGGGTAGAGTGGTGGATAGAAGATGGTTGTGGATGCGCGCTCGCCTATCTTCCATGAATGTATGGTGATATTGAGCGAGGTGAGAAAGACAAACAGGACGAAAGGAAAGAACATTGCAAAGTTCAGAACGGTGTCGATTAGCAGTCGGGTTCTCTGGGAGAAACGTGTCGATATGATGTCCACACGTACGTTCTCGTCCTTCTTGAGGACCCAGGCAAGGCCCAGCAGGTATATTGCTCCGCCAAGCATGTAGCTGATATCAAAAGCCCAGATTGTCGGCGCGTTCAAGGCGTACCGCATGAATACGTTGTAGACGATACAACCGATCAGGGCTATCAACAGCCAACCGGCGAACTTTCCAGCCCAGGTGCCCACGCTCTCTATCCATTTCATGATAGTGCTTAGCTTGCTCATGAAAGGCTCCTGTAATACAGGCCGCAGGCGGTCGCTCAGAAGACCGCCTGCGGCACAGTTCAGTCGAGGCCGTAGTTCATACTGCGGCGGTGCTGCTATTTACTCATAGCGCCATTCGTAGGACGGTTGCACCTTGTATTCGACGATGCGGTACTTGTCCAAGAATTCCTGCTGGGCCTCGTAGACCTGCTTGTAGAACGGGTCAGCCGCGCAGTTCTCTTCGTGGACTTGCTGAACGAGTTCGAATATTTCAGCCTGCACATCCTGTGGCAGCTGATGAATCTGGACGCCCTCCTCCTTGAACTTGATCATCGCTTCGGCGTCCTGCATGTGAATCCATGCGTAGTCAATCATGCTCATGCGTGAGGCAGCATCAATGATGGGTTGCAAGTCTGATGGGACCTTGTTCCATGTATCCTGGCGTACCATCAGCCGGCACATCGCATTGGTCGACTGCAGGCCGGGCTCGTGCATTACCGCATCAAGGTCGCCGAAGCCCGCAGCGTAGTCCATCGAAGGAGTGCAATACTCGAAGCCGTCAATGACTCCGCGCTCGAACGCCTGATAGATCTCGCCCCCAGGCAGATTCACGACAGACGCGCCCAGTTTCTGGGCCACGTCTCCGTAGAGCCCCATGCAGCGGTACTTCATGCCCTTGAAGTCTGAGAGGCTGTTGATAGGCTTCTTGAACCACCCGAATGACTCAGCGCCCGCGAGATGGAGCATGCCGCCGACAACAATGACGTCGGTGTCGGCCTTCTGCATACACTGGTTGATCAGCTCACGCTCGCCGCCTATCTCAAGCCACGCGTACAGTTCAGCGGGGTTCGGGCCACACGGCATGGCGCCGAACAGGCCTGCCACCTTTCCGAACCTGCCGAGGTTGAAGTTGAAGCAGGTGGCGCCCCACTCAATGGCACCGGACTCGAGAGCATCGAATTCTTTGGTCATTGGACATAGCTCTCCGCCCGCGTGGACGGTCACATCGATACGGCCATCGGACATGTGCTCCACACGCTCAGCGAACATCTTGATCTGCTCGAGGTAGCTGCCGCCCCCTGGCCATGCCTGGAGCTCCATCTTGTACGTCTCGCCGGCTGGTTCAGCCGGGGCACCCTCCTCAGACGGAACACCCGCCTCCTCCTCAGCCGCAGCACCCTCTTCCTCAGCTGGAGGTGTGGTTGTCTCAGGCGCGCACCCAGCTAGCAATACTCCCAAGACTGAAAATGTCAGTACCCAAACGAGAATGCTCTTAGCTTTCATATGCCCTCCTGCTCTTGAAATTCAAGGCGCAATATAGACCTCAGCTCGTGGTCCCTCGAGAGGACTTGGAGGGCGGATACACCGCCTCGTATGCCACTGCAAGTTGTCAGTAGCATGTTGGCTGCACCGCTTCCTACTGTGCTGGGAGCCACAGACATCGGCGCTTGCGAGTATCGTAAACATGGATAAATTGGATGTCAAGCGCCTGTACTTGTTTGACTGGACAGTTTGTCAACTGCCTGCAAGGAGGATTTGCTGCCTCGCCACACAGACCTGGTTTCCGTCTGT
>CAZODZ010000043.1:0-13939 GCA_964578745.1 uncultured Dehalococcoidales bacterium
GAGCGCGCGCCCCATGCAGATAGCAACGTCCTCGACGACATGGTGCTGATTGTCTCCGCTGGCTGATATACTGAGGTCGAACAGGCCATGGCGGGACACCTGTGTGAGCAGGTGGTCAAACATCCTGATCCCGGTATTCATGTCAGCTTCGCCAACACCATCGACAGACAAGACAACCCGCACACTGGTCTCCGAGGTCTCTCTTGTCACAATGCCTTTCCTAGACTTCATGCCATGCCTCCTCAAGCGCCGTCAGGAGTGCATCGGTATCCTCGGGACAGCCGGCGCTGATGCGCAGGCAGTCGCGAAGACCCGGCGACTCGTAGAACCGCACCAGTATACCGCGTCGACGCAGCGCGTCGCGGATCCTGCGTGCGGTTGTCACGCGCCCGTCACCATCCTTCGGAGTCACACGACACAGGACAAAGTTTGCCTGCGAAGGCACCGGCTGCAGCCACGGGATCGCTGACAACTCTCTGATGAGACGGTCACGCTCGTCTCTGAGTTTGGCCACGTTCTGCAGCAGGTACTCAGCATCGGCCAGCGAAGCTATCGCAGCTGCCTCACCCGCAACGTTGACGTTGTAGGGTTGTTTGATCTTAAGGAAGCAGGCAACCAGATCCTCATGACAGAGGCAGTAGCCTACGCGCAGCCCGGCGAGGCCGGCCCACTTGCTGAACGTACGGATGACGAGGAGCGAGGGATTCGCCGGGATCATGTCGACCACGGAGTCGCCACTGAATTCGTAGTATGCTTCATCCACAACTACAACAAGGCCAAGATCCAGCAGAGCCTGCACATCAGCGCGGCTAACCACTCCGCCGGTCGGGTTGTTCGGCGATGCCACAAAGACCACCTTCGTTCGGGGGCCAACCATCCGCGAAGTCTGCGACAGGTCGATGCTGAAATCATCCCGCCGTGGCACGTCCACCAACCGCCCACCACATACGTTGACTACGAAAGGATACATACCAAATGTAGGCGGAAAGTTCAGGACTTCATCCCCCTCATTGAGGAACAGCCGTAGAACAAGGTCTATCAGCTCGTCGCTGCCGTTGCCGCAGACGATGTTCTGTGTGGGAACACCTGTATACCTTGAGATGGCAGCCCGGAGGTTCCTCTGCAGCGGGTCGGGGTAGATGTGGTAGTAAGGAAAAGACGCCAGGACCTCTCTTGCCCGCGGAGATGACAGATACGGGTTCTCATTTCCATCGAGCTTGACTATCTTCCGCCCGATCTCGCGCTCGAGTACATCAATTGGTTCGACCGGGTCGTAACCATGCATCTCCGCCAGTCCCGGTCGCATAAGCTTCTTCAGATCGGCGATGTCCACCTGTCACCTCGATCGCCCAAGCGTCGTCAGCCTCCAGCCTGCAGTCGCATTTCAATGGCACGCGCATGGGCTTCAAGCCCTTCGGCCCGTGCAATGATCGCTGCGGCGGGTCCGAGGTCGGACATTGTAGCACCGGTAAGATGTGCCACACTCGAGTACTTCACAAAGTCGTGCACGCCAAGAACAGATGCGAAGCGCGCGGCGCCCCCCGTAGGCAGGACATGGCTGGGACCGTCAACATAGTCACCCATGACGACGGGCGATTGTTCTCCCAGACATATGCAGCCGGCATTGCGCACCTGCCCTAGTATCTCGTCAGGATCGGTCACAAGCAGTTCAAGGTGCTCCGGGCCATACTCATTGCACAGTTGCACAGCCTCGTCGAGCGTGTCCACCACACATATGAATGCCGCGGCCAGCGCTTGCTCGAGTTGGTCCCTGCGCTCGAGAAAGCCGAGTTGCACCTTGATCTCGCGCACAACGCTGTCTGCCAGTTCAGGTGAGGTAGTCACAAGCACGACCCGGGCATCAGGATCGTGCTCTGCCTGTGCCAGCAGGTCGGCAGCACAGTACTGTGGAGATGCCGATGAATCAGCGACAACGAAGACCTCACTTGGCCCTGCAAGACTATCGATAGCAACAGAGCCAAAGACAAGCCGCTTGGCGATCGTCACAAAGATGTTACCGGGGCCACATATCTTATCGACTCTCGGTACAGAGGAGGTGCCATAGGCCAATGCGGCGATCGCCTGGGCACCGCCAATAGCAAACACACGATCTACACCTGCAATGTGGCACGCGGCACGCGTTGCAGGGGCAACCGTGCCATCGGGTCCAGGAGGAGTGGCTACAATTATCTCCTCGACGCCGGCAACCCTCGCCGGTATTGCCGACATCAGCACCGACGACGGATAGGAGTAGCGGCCTCCCGGCACGTAAAGGCCTACCCTCTGAAGCGGCAGCCGTCGCTGCCCGACCTCGTGGTCGACCATGCATGTACCTGCAGGGAGCATTGTGGCCTCGTGGAAGCAGCGTATGCGCGTCGCGGCGATTCTCAGCGCTTGCACCAGACCCGCTGGCAGCTCCAAGCAGGCCGCTTCAAGTTGCCGTGAACTCACCTCAAGGTCGACCAGGTCGATGCCTGATATAGTCTTTGTGTAGCGCACGAGCGCGGCATCGCCATCCTCCCGCACATCCGCGATAATCCGCTCGACGACCTGGGCGGGAGAAAGCTCCTCGCCGAAGATTGCCCGTATGCCTTGGCGTACTTCGGCAGACCCTTTAAGTGCGTCCAGGGGATCACCCCGCTGGAGAAGAAGACGCGCCTGCTTCAGACCCCACACCCGCTTCATTCGATTGCCCCGGCGAGCAGTGAGACAATGCTCGCTATCTTGTCACGCTTGGCCGGCTCCTCCATGCTGTGTCTGTTGGCGATGACACAGGCGCTTGAGCGCAGTATCACATCGATGATCTTCAACCTGTTCTCCACGAGCGTCTTGCCCGTCTGCGTGTTGTCCACCAGCAGATCCGCATCATCAGGAAGGAATGCCTCGCTCGCACCCCATGTCGGTATGACCTTGTAGGACACGATATGGTTGTCGCGCAGGTACTTGTCCGCGATGTTGGTATACTCGGATGCAACGCGCAGCGGCCGTATGTTCCCTCGCGCCACGAAGTCGCGCAACTCCTCGGTCGTGTTGACCGGGATGTCCTCGCTCAGCGCAGCAACCACTCGGACCTTTCCGAATCCGAGGTCGAGGAGTTCCTCCACGGGACTGGACGGGAAACAGCTGAGGTGCTCGCGCAGCCAGTCCTGGCCCGTAACTGCGATATCGAAATGGCCGCTCGCAACCTGCAGGGGCATGTCCTGCGGCCTGATGACCTTCACTGCAAGCCACTCGGGTCCCCCGAACAGTCGTCGTTCGGTTGTTTTGCCCGCGTACCCCGGTATATCAAGCCCGGCACGCTCAAACAGCTCGGTTGCAGGGGTCTTCTGGTGGCCGTCAGGAACCGCCATGCGCACCTCCCGGGCCTGCCAGCGCAGCAGCGTCTCATTCATCGGCTCGGATGTGGCCGCTGGCTCGTCCTGCGTGTCTGCTGAGTCGCTGTCCGCGCGAAAAGTGCCGGCGAGGCAGCGAAGCACATCCTCCATACCCCTGGCGCCCAGCGAGTCGGAATTGGCGACCAGAAGCGCGTCTACATCAAAGAGCCTGCGAAGTGGCAGCAGTCCCTGTGAGAGCAGCTCGCGCTCGCTTTTCGCCCACATTACCACCAGGTCGGCGCTCTCAGGAGGGTACGCGCTCGCAGCACCCCAGATGGGGAAGACACGAAAACGCCTCAGGCGCAGTCTGACGGCAAGCATGTTTGCAATATTGGGATACTCTGAGACAATTCGCACTGTCCTTCCGGTTGCAGCGACTGAATCCAGCGATGTCAGATCGGAATAAACGCTTGATGCGAGATAGACTGCGCCATCGCGGTTTTTCAGAGTAGAGACCTCCATGAGGTCGGACGCAGGGTACCTTGCCTTCAGCTCACGCACCCAGTCGGCACCGCAGATGCCCAGGTCATAGTTGCCCACTGATACGTGGACTGAAATGTCTTTCTCCTGGAGAATCTTGGCACGCACGCACGGGAACCGCGAGGAGGTGAGGCGGTACTGCCTCGTCTTCGAGTTGTACTCATCAAGGCCGAAACCGGCATTGTCAAGAAGGGAGGACGTAGAGGTAAGGAACCTGCCCTTTGGCAGGGCGAGACGTACGGGGCGCACGTTGGTCTCTACTGTCACAGTCTAGGATACCAGTCGTGAAAGCGCTTCAGCCATCGAGCATGAGATGGACTCATTTGTCTCACAGTCCGTCATCACGACAGTGTCTGACTCGCTGGCCGACAGCTGGATAGTCCACCGATAACGGCCCGGCACAGCTGCAGTTGCACCCGTTTGCACCACAGCCATACCTCCCCGGCAGCGGATGGACTGTGCCAGACCAAGGCAGCGCCGCGCGGCAGCTTCCCCTGCATCGGCCGTAATGACGACCACCCCATTGCGAGGGGGCTCTGAACCGTCCAGTATAGCCGCTATCTGATCAATATACAGGGCGAATCCGCATGACGGCAGTTCGGGACCGCCCATCAGGGGTATAAGGTCATCGTACCTGCCCCCACCACCTATCTTCTCTCCTGACACCGACAGAAACTGAAAACAGATGCCGGTGTAGTACTCGAAGCTGCGCACAGCCGTTATGTCAATTTCATAGGAGCAATCCAGATCGTCCAAGACACGCGCAACCTCTATGAATTCGTTCAGCGCACTGAGAAAGCGGGCACTCGCGCCGGTCGCGAGCGCACGGATATTCTCGAGATAGCCGGCCGAAGTTCCCTTCAGAGAAAGAAGCGGCGCCAGATAGCGCCTTGCACCGGCGACAGCCTTCGCCGCATCGCTCAGCTCGCGCCAGTCACCATCGAGCACCGCCTCGATAAGGCGTTCCTTACGCTCGTGCGGCAGGTTCAGTTCCTCGATTATCGCCTTGAGCACACCTGCGTGGAACAGCTGCAGCCGTACATTCGGCAGGCCCAGGCGGCCGATGATATCGCGTGCCAGCAGCAGTATCTCTGTATCAGAGATGATTGGAGCACCGCCTATGAACTCGGCGCCGCATTGCCACCGTTCACGGTTCCGCGTCCCGGTAGCCTCGAACACGAAGCTGTTCGTAACGTACGACAGGCGTGCGGGCGAAGACGGGGCGATGTTCTCAACGTACAGCCTGGCCACCGGGATGGTGCTGTCGGGCCGCAGGACAACACGTTCACCGCTCCAGCCGTCCCAGTCAAGAAACGAATAGACACGGCTTACCATGCCAGGGGAAAGCGTTCCCAGAGCGGTGAAAAGTTGCAGGTATTCGATGGTAGGCGGCTTGACCTCCTCGTAGCCGTAGGACTCACACGCCTCGCGAAAAGCCTGCTCCACGCGGCGAAAACGGACCATGTCCCGTGGCAGGAGGTCGCGCATTCCTTTGCACTTCTGGTGAGATAGTACCGGTTCTGGCATCATGTCGGAATAGACGAATCTTACACGAACATGCGGCAGGGCTTCAATCACAACAACAGAGGGAACGAGCCAGGCGCCACGGCGGCGGGTTGGATTGCTTTGTGAACGTGACCCAGTTCATCTATAATCGATGCTGGGGGGTGTAATGCGCCGGCTGAGGATCGTCTTTGTAGGCCTTGTTGCCATCTGCTTGATGGTGTCCCTCGCTAGCGTTGCCGGCGCAGCCGACGACAATACAGTTGTCGTCATCGAGGTTCACGGTACGATTGTCCCCGTTCTTGCTCAGTACGTGGAGCGTGGAGTCAGCATGGCGGAGGAATCCGGTGCCACAGCCCTGGTCATCCAGCTCAACACTCCCGGTGGCCTCCTGACCGCGACCGAAGACATTGTGTCCACTATCCTGAATGCGGACGTGCCTGTAGTGACGTACGTCAGTCCGCAAGGCGCATGGGCTGCTTCCGCCGGCACATTTATCACGCTTGCATCTCATGTAGCAGCTATGGCCCCCGGCACGACCATAGGGGCAGCCCACCCAGTTGCGGCTGGTGGAGAGCAGATCCCCGAGGAACAACTCGAGAAGATTACCCGGTTCTCTGCCAAGTGGATGCGAACTATTGCAGAGGAGCGCGGGCGCAACGTTGAGGAGGCGGAACTGGCTGTCACCGAGAGCAAATCATTCACGGACGGCGATGCGCTTGAAGCCAACCTCATTGATCTGAGGGCGGATACGCTTTCCGACCTCCTCAATGAGATCGACGGTAGAGAGATCGAGCTCGCCAGCGGTCGTACTGTTACGCTCGAGACCGCGGACGCGGCGGTACAGATGCGGCCTATGACTCCGCTTGAGCGGCTGCTGCATACGATAACCGACCCGAATGTTGCCTACATCCTGCTCACTCTTGCGACGATTGGCCTGGTGACCGAGATATCGAGTCCCGGCCTTATCATCCCTGGTGTTGTCGGCGGGATATGTCTGATACTCGCGTTCTACGCTCTGGGTGTGCTTGATGCCAATTTCGGTGGTATTGTGCTCATACTGATGGCCATCGGCCTGTTCGTCGCCGAATACTTCACCACATCATTCGGGGCGCTGACAGCGGGCGGTGTGGCGGCGCTTGTTATCGGGTCGTTGATCCTCTTCAGCGGAACGCCCGGGGTGCGGGTTGATCCCGCACTGATTGCAGGCGTAGCTGTCGGCGCTACCGCCTTCTCGGTATTTGTAGTCGGTGCCATAATACGCGGGCAACGGCGCCGCAAGGCTACAGGCACCGAAAGCATGGTCGGTCAGACAGCCATTGCAAAGACGCCTCTCACACCACGTGGAACGGTGCTGGCCGAAGGCGAGCTTTGGACCGCCGAGGTTGACGAAGGCAAGGTAATGCCTGGTGAAGAAGTGATCATAGTCAGTGTCGATCACATGCTATTGCACGTACGCCGTAGCCCGCACGCTTGATGGTGGTTGATGACATGCTGGTGAACACACCCGATGTGACCGGTCCGCTTGCGATCCTTATCGGGATCGGCGCGACCCTCCTCATCATATCCATTGTCGCTGTCATCCGAAGCCAGCGTCGTTCACCTGCGGCTGGACTTGAGACCATGGTTGGCAAGTCCGGTGTCGCCCGCACTGCGCTCTCGCCCGAAGGCACTGTGCACGTTGAGGGCGAGTTGTGGCAGGCCGTTTCACATGGCGAGAAGCTTGAAGCCGGCTCCCGGGTCATCGTGACCGGCATCGAGGGACTTAGACTGGCAGTCAAGAGAAAGGAGGAAAAAGATGGTTGACTTGGGATGGATACTCTACCTGTTCGTCGCACTGATAGTCGCGATGATTCTTTCGGCGGCCATCAAGATAGTCCAGGAATACGAACGCGCGGGTGTCTTCCGCCTTGGTCGGTTCGTCGGCCTCAGGGGACCCGGTCTCGTGCTCATCATTCCTTTTATCGAGAGAATTCGAAAGGTCGACCTGCGCGTCGTGACGATGGACGTGCCCGAGCAGGAATGCATCACGCTCGACAACGTGACGGTGACGGTCGATGCTGTCGTCTACTTCAGGGTCGTTGAGCCCGCCGACGCTATCTTGAAAGTGCTCGATTATGCCAAAGCTACCTACCTGCTTTCCCAGACGACGTTGCGTAACGTGGTTGGCCAGTCCGAACTCGACGAAGTGCTGTCGCACCGCGACCGACTCAATGCGAAGATTCAGTCAATCGTTGACGAGGGCACCAATCCCTGGGGCATCAAAGTGAGCATGGTCGAGATAAAGGACGTACAGCTGCCGGAGATGCTTCAGAGGTCCATTGCTGCGCAGGCCCAGGCCGAACGCGACCGCCGTGCCAAGGTGGTCCACGCCGAGGGTGAATTCCAGGCGGCTGCAAAGCTGGTACAGGCAGCACAGCTCATGTCGGCACAGCCGATGGCGCTGCAATTGCGCTACCTTCAGGCCATGGTGAGCATTGCCGCCGAACGGACCAACACGATACTATTCCCCCTGCCAATCGACCTGCTGAAGGCGTTCATGACCCACACCGAGACAGCTGCAAAGTCGAAGTAGAGAACGGTGCAAGCGGGAGGACGCCGCCCGGGTGTCCTCCCGCCTCCTAGACAACGCCCCTGATCTCGTCCAGAGACTGGATACCACGCGTGGCCATAAAGCCTTCGATGCCATCGATGATACGAAGCATCGATTCTGCATCGGAGAACGTGGCCGTACCCACCTGGACCGCCGCAGCACCAGCCATGATGAATTCCAGCGCGTCATCGGCTGTGGCGATTCCACCGCAGCCGATGACGGGCACCTCGATGGCATGCGCCACCGCATGGACCATGTAGAGCGCCACCGGTTTCACGGCCGGGCCGGACAGACCACCTGATGGACGCCCAAGCCTGAAACAACGACGCTCGATATCGATAGCGGTACCGCGGAGCGTGTTGATTAGACATACAGCGCCAGCTCCCGCATCGACCACGGCTGCAGCAATCCGGACGATGTCACTCACATTGGGGCTCAGCTTCACGATGAGTGGCAGAGCAGTCACATCACGCACAGCCTGTGTCAGGTTGGCTGCTGTGTGAGGCGCCATACCGAACTCGATACCGCCGGCCGTGACATTCGGACAGCTGATGTTGATTTCGAGAGCGGCCACTCCCGGAACCTGATCGAGACGCGAAGCTACCTGTACATACTCATCCACAGATTGCCCGGCGATGTTGACGATTACCGGGGTGTTCCATCTGCTCCACAGCGGCGCCTTCTCCGCGATGACGGCATCGACGCCAATGTTCTCCAGACCGATAGAGTTCAGTACCCCGCAGGCCGTTTCCCAGATGCGGGGCTGCGGATTGCCTGCCCACGGTACAAGCGTGACTCCTTTGGTTACGATTGCACCCAGCCGCTCGATATCAATCAGGTCGGCATATTCGCAGCCATAGCCGAATGTCCCGGAGGCAGGCATCACGGGGTTTCTAAGCACAAGGGGGTTCTCGCCGCATGCCGCTGTCACGATGAGGCTGATGGACTGACTCACGCCCGGATTATCGCAGTGTACCGTCTCTCACGCAACAGCGGTACATGTTACAATCGTCAGACATGGGCAGCGCAACATGCCTGTTCCGTCCAATGACCGATGCCGATATTCCGCAGGTCTACGCAATCGATCACGAAGCGTTTCCTGCGGAATCTCTCTTCCGTCCCTACTCCAGCTACGGGCGTGAGCTGCGCAACCCGATGGCTCATTACATTGTCGCGTGCCTTCCATCGGAACATCGGCATCGCCAACGCCGCACTTCCCTGCTGAGGCAGCTCATCGTAAGGCGGTACCCCCACAAGGACGAGGAGAGCTGCTACGACGAACTCGTTGTTGGTTTCGCTGGTTTCTGGATAATGCTGGACGAAGCACACATCATCGCGATAGCAGTCAAACATCATTACCGCAGACAGGGTATTGGAGAGGGCTTGCTCGTGTCGGTCATCGATATGGCGATGAATTTGAAATCAACTCTCGTCACTCTCGAGGTCCGTGCAAGCAACACGGCGGCGCAAGCGCTGTACCAGAAGTACGGTTTCGAGGTTGTGGGCCGGCGCCCACGGTACTATTCCGACAACCAGGAGGATGCCATCCTCATGACGCTGCATGACCTACAGTCAACCGATTTCCGCCAGCACTTCGCGGAGGTGAAGGCGAACTTACTTGCAAGACACTGTCTCGTCCACCCTGTTGAAGTTCCTCAAGTGGCTGCTGAGCTTGAAAGCTAAGAGTATTTCTTGAGAATCTGGCTGAACGCGTCCAGAACGACTTCAAGGTCGGCCCTCGATGCCGCGTAGGTGGACAACTTGAGCGTCCGTGTCTGGCCCGGTTGGATGCCCCAGATACCCCGATCTTTCAGCTCTTTATACAGGAAGAAGCCGCGCTCCCGGACAGTCTGGGAGATCTCATAAAACCTCCCCGTGACAAACGCCATCAGGTCATGCCGGTGGGGTTTCTCTCCAAGCTGCTGAAAACCGAGATCTTCCATCTGTGCGGCGAACCATTGTGCTTTGGCAACCTGCTCATCCCAGTGGTTCACGCGCTCCCGTACCTCGGGGAAGGAAGCCATCAGCGTCACCAGGGGCACGCCCCGCAGCGTACAGCCGAGGCACTCGACCTCTTTCTTGTTGCTTTCCTTCGATACACGGAGGACGACATCACGCCATGCGGCCTTCATACCGAGGACCCCGGAAGGACCGGCCGACGCCATGCTCTTATGACCGCTGCCGACAATAAAGTCAGCATTGAGGTCGGCCATCTTGACCGGCATTCGCCCCACCGCATAGGCGCCGTTCACGAGCAACGGAACTCCGGCAGAGGAGGCAATCTCCCCTATCCGAGCGGCATCCGGCAAATTACCGTACTTGCCATCGGGATACGTAACAATCGCGAGGACAGGCTTGTGCTCCTTAATGGCTGCATCGTACCCCTCGACGTCGATTATGTAGTGCGGAGGCCCGGAATGTGGCACTTCCACAAGCACCACCCCTGCCCGTTCAGCTGCCACCGCGGTGCTGTAGTGACGATTGCGGTCGACAACAACCTTATCTCCCGGCTTTGCCAGCGAATGCATGACCATAAAGATGCCATCACGTGCGCCATACGTGAGAGCAGCAACGTCACAGCCGAGGAACTCCGGTAGGAGCTCATGCACGAACTGCCGCACAGGAGGGTTGGCGATATCGCTGAGCCGACCCTGGCAGAAGTCACACACGGAGTACCCATCAGCGAACTCAACCATCGCTCGCCGCGCCGCCTTTGTCAGAATGCTGCCCGTCTGCAGCGGCATGATGTTAATCAAGTCCTTCTGCGGCCGCTCCATATTTGTGAGCTTCCGAAGAATGTCCTGATGGGCCATTGTCATCTCCTAAGCCGATGGTTCTATCTCTACGGTAACGAAGACGGCTCCTCCAACGCCTATCTTCTTCTGTTGCCTTTCGATATGCCGTCTCACCGCATCGGGCAACTCCAAATTAAGGTCTGAGAGATGCCGGACCATCTTCACCTGCAGTTGCACCGGTTCAGTGGCGTTCTCGGCAAGCGCCGCAGCCGCCATGGCGACGCCGCGCATGTAGTTCTTACCGGTGTAGGTACCCGAAGGTTGAAGATCGCTGTAGATTGTGCCGTCGGCCACACAGATTTCGTTGAAGCCCGCCGGGCCAATAAGTTTCTTGCCAGCCTCGCGCTCAACGAGACGTACAATAACCTTCCCATCTCTGAATGCGATGAATTCGCACGGGGCGACTTCATCTTTGTGCTTGCGGGCACTGCCCTCTATGGCAGCGGCTATCTTCAGCCCGCGATCAGTCTTTGGCGCTGCAATATACGACAGGGAGTTAGCGATTTCCTCATCGCTGAAATCGACTATCGAGAACTGCGGAAACACAAGCCGTCGGATGTCGTCAGCGCCATGCAAAATCATGGCAAGCCGTTCGATGCCAATTCCAGCATTGAACACGGGATAGCGGATGTCGAAGTTCGACAGGGCCACAGGCGAGTACATTCCGATGTCTGCGACCTCAACCCAGCTGCCGTGATATTCGACGAATACTTCCTCTTCCAGGCCAGGCGCATAGTATTTCGAGGTCGCCTCTTTCGTCTTGAAGGTAGTTTCGCCAAAGCCGTATTCCTTCAGGATGTCGCTGGTGATGGCACGCCCTGCCTCCAGTGACATTGCCGGATCCATAATCACGATGGAGGCCGAATGATGCACCCTGAGGTGATGCGCATCCTCCCTCTGTTCGTTGCGGTACCGCGGACCGACTGCGAACAGCCCGATTGGATATGTCGCCTTATCCTGCATGGCCGCCAGAGTGTGAAACCACGTTGCTGTCATGTGACTCCGAAGCGTGCGATCAGTGGGTACGGGCTTGAGCGTGTACAGCTCCGGGAAGACTTTGGTGATTATCTCGGTCGCTTGCGTGTCTTGGAGGTTCAGGCGCTTCATCAATTCCTCGATGAGGTCATCGGCCTCGATGTCTCCACGCTTGTAAGCACGCAGGACATTGCCCAGTGCCTCCACGTCGATCCGCTTGCCTGCTATCCTTTCGACTTGCTGTGCCCGTTGTGCGCTCACTCCGATCTCCGGCCGTGGTAGCTCAGCGAGGTAGAAGGCACGGTCGAGAATAACAAGCGCCTCAGGACCATATTGCTTCCTCACGTCGGAATCGGGAAGGATAGTGAGATTCTCGGCTTCATCGAAGCCCTTCGCGAGCAGTATTTGCCGGGAGCGCTCTATCAGCTCTCGCAGTGGATGGGGGTTACCCTTCTTGGGTAACCGCACATCTGTATGTGACGGCACAAGAGCCGCGGTCGATAGCCACGTGGACGTGAAGTCGTCCTTGGCCTGCCGTTTAATGGATTGGACATCGAATTCAGCCATCCTGACCATCCTCCGAAGCTACCAATTGTACCAGACGGTCACGAATGAGAGTCAGCGCTGCGCTCACTGCTGCCTGCTTGTTGCCCTCTCTGTCACCGCGGAACAAGTGTTGGACCACGTGACAACCGCATGCTGATGACAGGCCGAGGTAGAACAGTCCCACCGGCTTGGCAGTTGACCCACCCCCCGGACCGGCAATGCCGGTATCGGCGATACACAGATCCGCACACAGAATGTCTCGACCCCCCACAGCCATCTCACGAGCTACCTCGGGGCTTACGGCACCGAAGTCGCGAAGCGTCACTTCCCTCACGCCCAACAGAGACATCTTGGCCTCATTGCTATAGGCCACTATGCCACCGACGACGTAGTCTGACGCACCGGCCACATCGGTGAGACGATCGGCAATTCGCCCACCCGTAGCAGACTCTGCAGTCGCGAGGCGCAACCATCTGCCGTACCGTCGCCTGTGTGCCCGCTCGAGTTCGGAAATCTCTACCTCCAGTTCCATGACACCTCCCTTCCTTCATATACCCGATATATACACATATACACAATTGTACGCTGCAGCAGGTATCCCGCCATACGATAGGCTACCACTGCGAGCGACATAGTGCGGCGGTGTTATAATCTCCCGAGTGTCATCACGACACGAGCACACTCTTACGTTTCTCGGCACCGCCGGCGCGCGGCACATGGTTGCGCGGCAGCTGCTGTCCTCCGGAGGCGTTGTCCTTGCTGCGGGGACGACCCGCATCATGTTTGATCCCGGCCCTGGCACAATTGTCCAGGCGGCAAGGCACAGAATAAATCTCGCCCGGCTCGATGCAGTCGTGCTATCACACCGCCACCTCGACCACAGTGGGGATATCAACATAGTGATCGAGGCCATGACCAGCGGAGGCACACACAAGAGAGGCCTTCTGCTCTGCCCCGAAGACGCACTCAAGTCAGACCCTGTCGTGCTGCAGTATGTGCGCGAATACCTCAGCGGCATTCAGCTCCTCAAGGAAGGAGGACAGTACCGGATAGGGACCACGATTATCGAGACCCCTGTCAGACACGTTCATCCTGTCGAAACGTACGGCTTCAACATCCACACCGAGGCGGGAACAATCTCCTGGATTACCGACACCCGTTACTTCGATGCTCTCGTACAACACTACCATGGCGACATCTGCCTCATCAACGTGGTGCTGAAAGAATCAGGACTGCCCATCGACCACCTCTCAATTAGTGACGCCGAGAGACTGCTGCGCCACATACGTCCAGCGCGCGCAGTCTTGACACACTTTGGAATGGGCGTGTGGCAGATGGGAGTGGCTGAGGTAGCACACCGGATTGCAGAAGCAACTGGAGTCGATGTCATCGCCGCAACAGACGGCATGCGACTGCTCGTCTAGAGAGGAATAACAAGAAGTGGGAATCCCTTGGCAACGACATATTTTCCCGAAGAGCTGCCCCTTCAGTATCGTCTGCGCTGGGGCGTTTCACTACCGTGTTCGAGATGGGAACGGGTGGTTCCACCCCGCCAAGGTCACCAAGAGATTCCCAGTGGAGATAGTATACACTGGTTACGCAGAGGCATGCAACCATCTGTACTCGTTCATAGGATTAGTGACACATCACCTCCTTTCGATTGTGATGGTAGT
>CAZODZ010000044.1:0-13826 GCA_964578745.1 uncultured Dehalococcoidales bacterium
TGCGTCGCGGATCGCGAGTCAGAAGACGATTGAGACGCCGCAGGGCCGGTGGGCCTTCCCCGTTGTGGGATACTGTTACCGGGGGGGATGACATACCTGTTGGCGGGCTGCTGCAGAGCCCATGCCGAGCTGGGAGCACTACCACTCAGGACAGCAGGCACTGGACTTCACAGTCCGGACAGGCGTTGGGAGCGGAGCTGCGCCGGCTCCTGGCCAGTGATGTGTAACTGGACCGTTACCGCTTCTCCCCTATCACCAGGTGCTCAAGTCCAAGCGGCTGCTCGAACCACGTGAGACGTTGCAGCGGCATAAGCAGGTGCGGCGTCAGGAACGGCGACATCATGCCCCAGGTGCGGTGTCGCACTACGCACAGGCCGACGCGTTCAAACGCACCAGTCAACCAGCTGCACGTGAAATACGGATCCGGCGTGTCTTCCGCGCCGACAGCGAGGAAGAACCGGTTCACGGGGTTCCAGCGGTTCAGGTCAGCGACCACGACGTAGCGTCGTGTCACGCGGGCCATCTCCGCCAGCGCCCGTCGCCAGCCTGCAATGTGGTGCAGCGAATGGTGTGCGAGCACTACATCAAAACTCGCATCGGCGAATGCCAGCCTCGCCCCATCCATCTGCGACACAGCCGGAACAGGGTTCAACCTCAGGTCGTCGATAGACACATCGATACCATGCACGCGGCAGTCTCCGGCAAGCTGGCATGTGAATATGCCGTAGCCGCAGCCGATCTCGAGGACGCTTGTATCCGGCGTAAGCGGCACATCGCGACTGATGAGGTCGATGCAGTGCCTCGCATCAACGACAAGGGACGGCCGCCACGGGCTGTATGTACTCCAATCGCTCAATGATGATGCCTGCACGGAGACACCCGACACAGCCAGCGCCACACGGTTCAGTCGGTCAGCACCCGCTCGGCGATCACCAGGTGCTCCAGGCCAAAGGGCTGGTCGAACGACAACGCACGCTGAACGGGAACGAGCATGCGCGGGGTAAGGAAAGGGATGGCAATGCCATACGTGCGCCTGTGGATGGGCCGGAGACCGTTTCTGATGACAAGTTGCCCGAGCCGGCGCAGTGTGAACCTGTGCGCCTTCCGCTCTTCCTCCATAGCAATACCAATAATGGCATTGGCAGGGTTGAGGATGTTCGGCTCGACAATGACGACGTAGCGCTTCGAGACTCTCACCATCTCGCGGACAGCCTTGTCCAGATCGGGCACGTGATGCAGCATATCGTGAGCGAATACCACGTCGAACGTCCCACCATCGAACTGCAGGTCCTGGACGTCCATGAGCAGGGTACGGTCGATGGGATTGCGCTGCAGCATTTCGCGCGACGTGTCAATGCCGAGGACATTACATTCATGGTCAAGGTGAAACGTGAACAGACCCCAGCCACAGCCAACCTCAAGGAGACGGGTGTCTTTGTCGATAGGGATATGCTCCTTCAGCAGGGTGATGACAAGCTTCGCGTCCGCGGCCATTCCGGGGTGCAGCGGCGACGGCAACCTCAAGGGCACACGCTGTTGACCGCGGTCCTGCTCAGCCATGGTGTACGGTATACCATAGCAGTGGAGAAAAAGTCATGCATATGGTTTAACCACGGAGATCAGCACTGAGCGTACGTACTGCTTGAAGCTACTGCCGGGAAACCACGACGTGATCAGTTGAGCGCTCTCCCGCTTCACGCCGATACGGATGTTCTCAAATCCTGCATCACACAGGATCGACTCGATATCGGTCACGAGAGCAGCGCCACCAGCGCATCCACAGTACACGTCCGAGTCGGTCCTCGCCCACGACAGCAACTCCCTTACCGCCACGATATCGGATATTGAAAGTCGGCCGCCTGGTTTCAGGACACGGAACGCCTCGAAGAAGACTGCCTCCTTATCCGGGGACAGGTTGATAACACAGTTGGAGAGGATGACATCGACAGAGCAGTCTGCCACCGGCAGGCGCTCTATCTCGCCCAGGCGGGACTCCACGTTCGTATACCCGCCCTGTCGGGCGCTGGTTCGCGCTTTCTGCACCATTTCAGGTGTCATGTCGACGCCGATGACACGGCCCGCCGGTCCCACGCGCTGAGACACGAGGAAGCAGTCAAGCCCACCGCCACTGCCGAAGTCGAGAACCATCTCTCCTTCTCTCAGATTGGCGATGGCGTGGGGGTTGCCGCAGCCGAGGGTCACGCGAGCGCCTTCAGGCAACGCGCTGGCC
Organism: uncultured Dehalococcoidales bacterium; assembly: GCA_964578745.1. Lineage (GTDB taxonomy): Bacteria > Chloroflexota > Dehalococcoidia > GIF9 > AB-539-J10 > SKVJ01. The sequence goes on from CAZODZ010000044.1 coordinate 2,231, forward strand.
TCGTCGCTCGAGTAGCCAAGCTTCTCCACGTGCCCCGCGAGATCAGGCACAGTGCCGCAGCAGTCGCCGCTGCAACATGAGCCACCCGTGTGGGCGATGCTTCCGTAACAATCCCGCACCGATTGACGAAGCAGGTCGTCATTCTGTTCTACCATCTGATCCTCCAGTGTCTGATATACCCACGGCACCCAGCGCAGCCACACGCCTACCGGCACGCCAGCAGGCGCACAGCTCCGTCCGGTCACAGGCAAGTATCTGCTCAAGCACAGCCCGGTCCACGGCCGCCTGTGTAGAGCGAGACCACGACTGAACGAGCCACTGCTTCATCAGAGGAGAGAGTGAGTCGGAAAGCCTGTAGTAGACCCAGCGGCCCTTTTCCCAGCTGCTCACGAGCCCCGCATCCACGAGCAACGCCATATGACGTGAGACCGTCGCCGGTGCAAGATCCAGCAATGCGATGATGTGACAGGCGCACAGCCCATCGTGGTCGAACAGCACAGCAAGTGCCCGCAGACGCTTGCTGTCGGCCAGGGCCCTGGTCACTGCGATCACCCGTTCCATTGAGGTAGCCGCGGTGTCATTCCGTTACTCATCGAAAATAGCCCAGCACCAGCTGCACCATCAGCACAAGTACGCTGGACATCTCACTGCCGAGCATAGCGCCGTCGCACGTCACAGGAGAGGCCACCCTGCCATATTCATCTCCGTGCATGTGGTGCTCAGTCACAGCGGAGGCGCCGGGGTTGCACGGTCTCCGTGAAATTCAAAGCCGCGGGATGAATATGGTGTGGCCGTTGCCCACATTGTCGCTGTCCATCGCCGCCCTGCGCTAGAATTGCACAGCGGGTCCTCTCACTGACCACAGGACGAATAATGCTGACGCGCTTCGCACTGTACGGATTCCTCAAGAACCAGCGGTACTTCGAGCCGTTCATCATCCTCTTCTTCCTCCAGCGCGGGCTCTCCTTCACAGAAATCGGTCTCCTCATTGGTTTTCGCGAGTTGTCCATCAACCTCATGGAAGTCCCAAGTGGGGCTGTCGCCGACCTCTTCGGACGACGCAGGAGCATGATGTTGTCCTTCCTCGCATACATCATGTCGTTTGCCGTCTTCGGCTTCGGCCATAGCTACCCGGTGTTTATGGGCGCAATGTTCTTCTTTGCGGTCGGCGAGGCATTCCGGACGGGCACCCACAAGGCAATGATATTCACCTGGCTGCGCCGCGAAGGACGGCTCAACGAGAAGACGCGGATCTACGGTTACACACGTTCATGGTCCAAACTCGGCTCAGTCGCGTCCACCGTCATCGCAGTCGTGATTGTGTTCGCCCTGTCGGACTACGCCTGGGTCTTCCGCCTCGCCATCATTCCGTACGTCATCGGCCTTCTGAATTTTCTCAGCTACCCGCCATATCTCGAAGGTCAGCCCGGCACAGTCGTGCACGCCCGCGATGTATGCAGCCATCTCATCACATGCGCCCGGAACTCGATGACCCTGCCAAAGCTGCGCCGACTCATGGCAGAATCGATGACATTCGAGGGCGTGTACAAGGCGTTCGAGGGCTACCTTCAGCCTGTTGTACAGAACGCTGCACTCCTCCTGCCACTGTTCGTATCCATGGCAAACGAGCGTCGCACAGCCGTACTCATCGGCGTGGTATACGCCGCGCTCTACCTTGGCTCCGCGTGGGCGAGCCGCTCCGCATACCGGCTGGTCGCCCGTGCAGGGGACGAGGAGAGGGGAAGCATGGTTCTGTGGCGGCTGGCAACACTGTCCTACGTGCTGCTTGTGCCGCTGCTCTACTATGAACAGTACTACGCGGCGATTGCCGGCTTCGTTGTTCTGGCGCTTGCCCAGAACCTGTGGAGACCCGTGCTGATAAGCCGCTTCGACGAATTCGCCGGCGAGCACGAGGGCGCAACTATCCTCTCGATCGAGAGCCAGGCGAAGTCGGTGGCAACGATGGTGATTGCGCCCGTCTTCGGCATGACAGTGGACCTCGTACGCGCACACGGGCCCGGCGGCGAGTTCTGGCCGGTGGCCGCGATTGCAGCAGCCATCGCGCTGGCGATGCTCCTGTCGCGCCGGCACACATCCTCACGCAGGCCCGGTGCTGATGAGACATCCCACCGGGAGTGACCACCGACTCACCCCGACAGACCTGGCGCAGCGGCCGGCGTAACAACGACAGTGTTAAGGAAGAATGAGTCGAGTGCTTTGCGAGCGAGGGGCCTTGCACTGATGTATTGCACAGCAGACCCGGCTGGATACGCCAGCCTCCCGTGCGATAATGTAAATCTCACAATCTGATGCTGGAGGTGCCGCTCCCTGCGCGCACCCAGGACAAAGAAGACATTCTCCTTGGCTCGTTCTTCATCGTCTCATTTTGGCGATTGCCGACCGCAAAGAGGCTGCCATTCTCTGCACGACCACACCGCACGCCGGTTACGCTCCGCTCAACGCCGATACCCCCACATCACATACCCGCTCATCTGAATCGGAGGTGGCCTTCAAGAGGATTGCTGAGCGCCTCGAGCAGGCTGCTAGATCATCCAACCAAGGTCGTGTTCAGGAGTTCGCATACAAGAGAGACTAAGGTATATGCCAGTCAACTTGGACAAGCTCTTTGGGACATTTCCAGCCGCCGCCTGGTTTATTCCGCGCAGCAAGGCAGACGAGGCGAGATTCCAGCATCGCAACTGGGAGCTTGCCCGCACGCTGGGGATGAAGCCCAGACCAGACGAGGGGCTGATTGACGCATGGTACTGCACGATGCACGAGGAGAATGGGTTGCCCAGCCAACCTCCAGTGCACCCGGCCATCAAGGAAGCGATTGATGCCGCTCCGAAATCGCTCCACAGCTTCCTGACCATCATCAGAGGCGGCCCGCCGATGGGTAAGCCTCCCGGGATGACCAGCAAGCCACAGGCGGGGCACACCAGCGAACAAGGGCGATCCCACAGAAGGCGGAGGCCAGTTCCTCCCTCCCGGACATCCGAGCGCTGAATGAGCGTCCTCAGGCACACACCATCCACTCCATCATTAAGGGCACGGCCCATACAACCTTGCACTTTGACACTAGGCAGCCGATAAACAGCAACCCCATCAGAGCAAAGCACCCAACACGGAGTTAGATCCAGAACTGAAAGTGTACTCTCTCGCATCGTTGTCATCGTTGCAAACGTCACAAGGATGACGCTAATCAGTATCGAAGCCAGCCATGCAAATTAGTCAAGGATGCGACCATCACGAAACAGGGTGCGGCGACCGCTGTTGACGCGAGCGTACCGCCACGGGAGGACATTAGTCTTCACACTACGCCGTACGGATGTAAGAAGTCGCCGTTCAGCAATAGCCTGCCCTATGCTCTGTACCGGACAACGTCTCCTTGCCCCTCACGCCATTTCGACCTAAAATGAGTGCTTCTCGCCGCCTGCGTGTGCGGGTATACTCAGTACCAGGGAGTTAACTCCGTTTCACCAGTACATCGCATGCAAGCCCTGCGTGGCTGCAAATACAAGCCAGGAGGCAAGGTACCAGCACAATGTCCCAGGAAAGCGGCCTTAAGAAGCGGACATCACAACGCGTGGACAGGATCGCGGGAATCGGCTTCGCACGATTCCTCAGGCTGCTCCACAGCATGTCAAAGGAGGGTCTCATCTCGCTGAGCGTGGGCGAGCCGGACTTCGGCACGGCAACCCCCGTCTGCGAGGCAGCAGCACAGGCCGCAGCAGAGGGCTGGACCAAGTACACTCCCAGCTCCGGCTTCCCGGAGCTGCGGCAGGCCATCGCCAGGAACCTGGAGAAACGCCACGGCCTGAAGTACGACCCCGAGAGCGAGATAATCGTCACCGTGGGCGTCTCTCAGGCAATGGATCTGGGCTTCCGCGCACTGCTCGACCCGGGCGATGAGGTCATCACACCCGACCCGCACTACATCTGCTACCCGCCGAACATCGCCCTCTCCGAAGGCATCACCGTGCGCGTGCCCACCGACCCATCCGACGACTATGCGCTCGAGCCCGACAGGATGGAGAACAGGATCACCGCCAGGACGAAGGCGCTGCTCATCGGTAACCCGGCCAATCCGACAGGCGCGCTGATGGAGAAGAAGACACTCGAGGGCATCGCGAAGATCGCGGAAAAGCACGACCTCCTAGTTATCTCAGACGAGATATACAGCAGCTTCATCTACGGTGGCGCGACATTCACGAGCTTCGCGAGCATCCCCGGAATGAAGGAGCGGACGCTGCTGCTCGATGGCTTCTCGAAGCGCTACGGTATGCCAGGATGGCGCATCGGCTACGCGGCCGGCCCCTCCGACATCATCGGCGCGATGCTCGAGATGATGCAGCACACGATGCTCTGTCCACCGAACGCGACCCAGTGGGCGGCCCTCGCCGCTCTCAACATGGACGATGAAGCGGATTTCGCCCAAGTGCTGAAGCACTATGACCAGCGCCGCACGTTGCTCTACAACGAGCTGAACCGCATCGGCTTGACGACACCGGAGCCCAGGGGCGCGTTCTACATCTTCCCGGATGTCTCCGTCACGGGACTGTCAGCGGCCGATTTTGTCGAGAAGCTGCTGCTCGAGGAGAAGGTGATGGTCCTGCCCGGCGAGTCATTCGGTGAGAAGGGCAAGAACCACGTCCGCATCTGCTACGCCACGCCATACGAGGGTATCAAGGAAGCCCTGCTGCGCATAGAGAACTTCGTCAACCGTTACAGGCACAATGCCAGGTAGCATACGCCAGCAGAAACAAAGGGGCGACAGGCCGCCGGACGTGCCGGCGGCCTTGGTCCTTTTCCACTCGGGCCGGCTGGACCCGACGCCAGGAACAGGGGGCGGCGGTCCTGTCATGGCGTGGATTACCTCCAGCCAGATTCCATGGAGACTGAGTTGTAGTAATGGCGGCTACCACACAGCCAGGCACAGACACAGGCCCATATCCTGAACACACAGGGCCACAAGGCAGGGCGGCCGTGCCACGCCCTGTTTCCACAGCACTGACCGCCCTGCTATGCTCTCGAGTAGGCAGGTAAAGCAGTGAACTCTCTGCTCATGGACTTCGGCACTACGAACATCAAGACGGCGATCGTCGACCTCGACACCGGCATCTTCTCGTACCTCCACACCTGGCCACCTGCAACCAATATCTCAGATGTTCCGCATCACTGCGAGTTCTCCCCCCGGCAACTCCACGAGACGTTCCTGTCCATCTGCGGCTTCTACGCGAGACGACTCCGCGTGCGATTCGAGGCAATCGCATTCTGCAGTGAGCAGAACGGCTTCATGGCACTGAACGAACAGAACGAGCCCGTGACCAACTACGTAAGCTGGAAGGATGAGCGTTCGCTTGAGCCCCTTCATGACAAGGACACGTACTCCCTCATAATGGACACACTGGGCGATGATTTCATGCGGATCACGGGGTGGCGTCCGGGGCCGGGCCTGCCCCTGTTCAATGCGGCACACCTGGCGCGGCAGTCACTGCTGCCCGATCGCTGCAAGATTGCCTCGCTTCCAGAATGGCTTGCAATGGCCTGCGACGACCCGGTGGAATGTGGCCACGACACCATGCTGCACGGGTCGGGCCTCTACGATGTACGTGCGAAGACCGTATCGCAGGAGATCGTAGAGCGCGTTCGGAAGCTCTGTGGAGTGACATTCACCTTGAATCGCCGCGCGATGACGGGAGAAGTGTGCGGATACTGGCGATGCGGCAACCGGAGGATCCCTGTACATGCAGGTATCGGCGACCACCAGTGCGCCGTACTCGGCGCGGGCAACCTGCCAGGAGAGACGCTCTCGATCAACCTGGGAACGGGTTCACAGGCTGCCGTGATCAGTCCGCGAACACAACCGGACGAGTGCGAATGGCGACCGTATTTCGACGACCGCCTCCTGGCAGCGATCACCCGCATCCCAGGCGGGCGCGCACTCGCCGGCTACCTCTCCTTCCTCGAGGACGTCTGTCGCGAGGCCACCGGGCGCAACGTGACCTTCTGGGAGATGGCAGGCTGTCTGGCTGAAGACGACATACTGAATGCGACGCTCAAGGTGGAGCCGGGCATCTTTTCAAGCGCATGGAGGTACCGCGGCGGAGGCAGTATCAAAGGCATTTCAGAGGGTTCGTTCACACTGCGAACTTATCTGGCCGGCCTGCTGAAGTCGTTTGCACAGCAGTACGTCGATGCTGCCCGGTTGCTGGACCCTGACAACTCAATCAGGCTCTGCATATTGAGCGGAGGTCTGGCACGCCGGATGCCTGTGGTGGGCAAAACCATCGCAGCCCTTGGTCAATACGAGGTGATTCCGGCAACTGCAATCGATGAGTCCCTGCTTGGCCTGCGAACAACCATGCTGGTGGCAGCAGGTTATGCCGCCACGTGCTCAGAGGCCCGGAACATCTACGGAAGAGAGTGCCGGGCAGCCGATGCGGAGTAGTGCTGCACTACCATTAGTGGACTGCCGACCAGGGGGCTGCGGGCCAGCGCAGAGGCACAAGCCCTGCATGAATTACGCCGGGACAGGCACACAGTGGTATGCTCTTACGGTAATCACGGCCCCGGCGACAGGGCCATACCTCACCATCCGGACGGACATTATGTCCTCCATGACAGGACAATAGTGCACACCCCCGTACGTATGCGTTTCTTTCGCAGTATCCACCTTGCTATACTAGCGGAGTGCAGAACTTGACACCACGCGGTTGGCAAAGCAGCTTCTACTACCTGATCCTGTTTGTCGCGGCCCTGGCGCTCCTCGTCCTGTTCATGCCTGAAGGCACAGGACCCGAGGAGGTCAGCATCACCGAGTTCATCAGCCACGCGGCAGATGGTGATATCGACCGTATCAAGCAGGAGGAGAATACCCTTACAGGCTACTCCGGCGAGCAGACGGCCTACAAGGCTGACTACTACGGCTCAACGAACGACCTCGTAGAACTCCTGCGCGAGGGCGGCGTGACCGTCGGCGCCGACGGTCTCACGCTCGAAGTCGATGCAGGCGGCTACGACTGGACCCTCATTGCGGTGCAGGTGTTCCTGCCTATCGGTCTCCTTGCGGCGTTGTTTTTCTTCTTCTTCCGCTCAGCGCGGGGCGCCGGGACACAGGCATTCAACTTCGGTAAGAGCAGGGCCCGCCTGAACTCTCCGGACCGTCCCCAGATCACATTCAACGACGTCGCTGGCACGGCGGAGGCCAAGGAAGAGGTCGAGGAGATAGTCGAATTCCTGAAGGCGCCAGACAGGTTCCAGGCGCTGGGCGGACGCATACCCCGCGGGGTACTCCTCGTAGGACCTCCGGGCACCGGCAAGACGTTGCTGGCCAAGGCCATCGCCGGCGAGGCCAAAGTCCCGTTCTTCTCCATCAGCGGCTCCGAGTTCGTGGAGATGTTCGTCGGTGTGGGTGCTGCCCGCGTGCGCGACCTGTTCGAACAAGCGAAGCGCAACGCGCCATGCATCATCTTTGTTGATGAGATAGACGCAGTAGGCCGCCACAGGGGCGCAGGCCTGGGTGGAGGACACGACGAGCGTGAACAGACGCTCAACCAGATACTCTCTGAGATGGACGGCTTCGACACCAGCACGAAGGTCATCGTTATCGCGGCAACCAACAGGCCGGACATCCTCGACCCGGCGCTGCTGCGACCGGGACGATTCGACCGCCACATCGTCATCGACCTGCCCGACATCAAGGAGCGAGAGGCTATCCTCAGGGTGCACACAAAGGACAAGCCCCTCACAGAGGATGTCGACCTCGAGGTCATCGCCAAGGAGACTCCCGGCTTCAGCGGCGCCGACCTCTCCAACGTTGCCAATGAAGCAGCCCTGCTCGCCGCGAGGCGCGGCCTCAAGGGCATCAGCCAGACGGAAATGGAGGACGCCGCTGACCGCGTAATGATGGGGCCGGAGCGCCGAAGCAGGGTCATCAGCCCGCGTGAGAAGGAGATCACCGCCTACCACGAGGGTGGCCATGCCTTGGTGGCACATTTCCTGCCCAACGCTGACGCGGTCCACAAGATATCTATCGTTGCCCGTGGCATGGCCGGCGGCTGGACACGCTTCCTACCAACCGAGGACAGACACCTCTGGTCGCGCGCGCAGCTCAAGGACCAGATATCAACAGCGCTAGGCGGACGTGCAGCGGAAGAGTTGATCTTCGGCGACGTGACCACCGGCGCCCAGAACGACCTCGCGAACGCGACAAAGGTCGCGCGCCGCATGGTAACCGAGTTCGGCATGAGTGACAGGCTCGGCCCACGCACCTTCGGCCAGCGCCAGGAGATGATCTTCCTCGGGAAGGAGATAAGCGAGCAACGCGACTACAGCGACCGCATCGCGCAGGAAATAGACGAAGAGGTAGACAGTCTTATCCGTGGCGCCTACGCCACGGCGAAGAACCTCCTTTCGGAGCATGCCGAAGAACTGAAGAAGCTGGCAGCCCTCCTCATCGAGAAAGAGACCGTCAGTGAATCCGAGATAGTGGAAGTATTCGGACCGCGCCCTGCGGCCGAGGCCGCAACTGCCTGAACCGAAAGGGCACTACTTCCCGAGCTTCGCGGTCTCTATTTCGACGACCGAGTCGTCCAGCTTGGCGAACAGTGGTACGACTTCCCCCAGTATCTGGCCTGGTTCCGGTCTGACGACCTTCCAGCCACGATCAAGCACCGTTCCGCTGAAGCCAAGCGATGCGTGCAGCTTCTCCGAGCTGAACGGAAGATACGGGTAGAACACCGTGCTCAGTGCGGAGAGTACACAGAGTACGGTGTAGACCGAACAGCCGGCTGCTTCCTTCGACTCCTTGACAACCTTCCACGGTGCCTGGTCATCCAGATACTTGTTCGCCTTTTGCGCAAGCGCCATCGCGCTGCGTAGCCCTTCTCTGAAGCTGCACCGGCCCAGCGCATCTGCGACCTCGGCGAGCGCCTTGTCGGCATCGGCAAGCAGCTGGCGGCTTGCCTCATCCAGCTCACCCGGCTCAGGCACCACCCCCTTGAAGTGGCGCTTCGTGAAGGTGAGGACCCTGTGCGCCAGATTCCCATATGTAGCAACAAGTTCGTCGTTGTTGCGGCTCACAAACTTATCCCACGCAAAGTCGCTGTCCTGCGTCTCCGGCATCACAGCCGAGAGGTAGTAGCGCAAGGGGTCAGGATCGTATCTCTCCAGGTAGTCGTTCAGCCATACGGCCCAGTTCCGGCTGGTCGAGAGCTTCTGCCCCTCGATGTTCAGGAACTCATTGGCTGGCACATCATATGGCAGGTTGAGCCCACCATAGCCCATGAGGGTTGCCGGCCAACTCAGCGTGTGGAAGAAGATGTTGTCCTTACCGATGAAGTTGTATATCTTCGCGTCTTCCTTCCAGTAGCGCTCCCAGGCAGAAGGGTCGCCCTGGCGCAAGGCCCACTCTCTGGTCGCCGAGAGGTAGCCGATGCAGGCCTCAAACCAGACGTAGATACGCTTGTTCTCGAAGCCATCATACGGCACCGGCACGCCCCACTGGATATCGCGCGTGATGGCGCGGTCGCGCAACCCTTCGTTGAGGAAGCGCCGTGTTGCACCCATGACATTCGGGCGCCAGTGAGCTTTCGTTTCAACCCACTGGGAGAGTCTCTCCTGAAATGCACTCAACCTGAAGAAGAAGTGTTCCGACTGGACGAATTCCGGCGTGCTGCCGCACAACGCGCAGCGCGGGTTGTCAAGGTCTACTGGATCGAGCGGCTTGCCACACGCCTCACACTCGTCGCCTCTGGCGTCTGGCGAGCCACAGTTGGGACACACGCCCTGGACATAACGGTCGGGCAACGACCGGTTGCACGAGCCGCAGTACGCCTGAAGCACGAAGTCGCGGTACAGGTAGCCGTTCTCCAGTAACCTCCGGAAGATATCCTGCGTAACCTCGGCATGGTTGGCCGTGCCTGTAGTGGTGAACAAGTCGAACGAGATGCCGAGCTTCTCCCAGCACTCGAGGAACTCCGCATGGTACTTTCGGGCGACCTCTTCCGGTGTCGTGTTCTCACGCTCGGCACGTATCGTAATGGGTGCACCATGCTGATCGCTGCCTGATACCATGAGTACCTCGTTGCCGAGGATGCGGTTGAAGCGGGCGAAGATGTCAGCCGGCAGATAGGCTCCGGCGATCTGGCCAAGGTGCAACGGGCCGTTCGCATACGGCCAGGCAACACCGACATGGATGCGTTCCGTCACGGTCTCCTCCTTACTGGTGGGCCGGCCGCACAGCCAGCGCATGTGCGGGCTGCCCAACTAGGGGTAACGTCCGATTATAGCTGACAACGAATGTACCTGCCAGCCCTGTTCCTTGACGCAACTGCAGGTGGACTGTATAGTCTCTATCACTTTCCCCCCGCAGGAGGTCTTATGGAGTACCCGAAGTTCAAGGAAATGGAACGAGCCTATGGTTTCGATGAAGTTGCGCTGGTCCCCGGCGACGTCACGGTCAATCCCGACCAGACTGATGTAGGATTCGCCATCGGGCCATACCGCTTCCAGTTCCCCATAATCGCGTCCGCCATGGATGCTGTCGTCAGCCCCAGGATGGCTGTGAAGTACGGGAAACTGGGCGGGCTCGCGGTTCTGAACCTTGAAGGGGTACAAACCAGGTATGAGGACGCGGACGCAGTCTTACAGAAGATAGCCGATGCTACCCAGTCGGAGGTCACTGCACTGCTGCAGAAGCTCTACGCAGAGCCGATCAAGGACGAACTCGTTGCGAAACGTGTCACCGAGATCAAGGCTGGCGGCGTGGTCTGCGCAGTCTCGGTCACACCTGCAAACACCAAGCGGCTTGCACCGATTGCCAAGGATGCAGGCATGGATATTCTCGTCGTTCAATCGACCGTGACCACCGCATCCCATATCTCGAAGAGCGCCAGGGGCCTCATTCTGAGCGAGTTGTGCGAGCAGATGAAGCTACCCGTTGTGGTCGGCAACTGCTGCAGCTATAACGCCGCGCTGGAACTGATGCGCACCGGTATCGATGCGATACTGGTAGGAGTCGGTCCCGGCGCCGCGTGCACCTCAAGAGAGGTGCTCGGCATCGGCGTACCGCAGATATCGGCCACATCCGAGTGTGCCGCCGCCCGGGAGACGTACTACAAGGAGACCGGCCGCTACGTCATGCTGATTACTGATGGCGGCTTCCGGGTCGGGAGCGACGTCTGTAAGGCAATCGCAGCTGGTGCGGATGCCATCATGATGGGTTCACCGCTGGCACAGGCAATCGATGCACCAGGGCACGGTTTCCACTGGGGCATGTCCCATCCACACCCCGCTCTTCCACGTGGCACGCGCGTCAAGGTCGGCCAGAATGCACCGATAGAGCAGATACTGTTCGGCCCGACATCCGTGACCGATGGTACACAGAACTTCGTGGGGGCACTCAAGACGAGCATGGGCATGTGCGGAGCAAGGACGCTCCGTGAGATGCAGCAAACGCGCATGATAATCGCACCGGCCATCAAAACGGAGGGCAAGTACCTCCAGATGATCCAGGGCGTGTAAAGACACAACTTTTCGACACAAGAAGACCTGCCCACCTTGCAAGGTGGGCAGGTCTTCTTGTGCTGTACTC
>CAZODZ010000045.1:0-13167 GCA_964578745.1 uncultured Dehalococcoidales bacterium
TCCAGCGCCGATTTCGCAGCCGTGTACAAAGAGCTGGCAGCACACACAGACGGTATCGTTTCGCTGCACCTGTCGAGAAAGCTCAGCGCAACGTACTACGCAGCAGTAGTAGGAATGAGCGAGTCCGGGGCCAAGTGCCGAATCGAGGTCCTCGACAGCACAAGTGCCTCGCTCGGCCTGGGGCTACTCGTAGCGCAGGCTGCCGAGCTTGCACAGAGCGGCGCCTCCATGAATGACGTGCTTGAAACCACGATGTCTGCCATCCCACGCACACGCTTCTTTGGTGTGCTCGACACACTGGAGTACTTGCACAAAGGCGGTCGGATAGGCAGGGCAAGCGCCCTCTTTGGCTCGGTGCTACAGGTAAAGCCGATAGTCGGACTTCTCGACGGAACGGCCTATCCTATCGAACGAGTGCGAGGCAGAGAGCGGGCACTCACGCGCGTTTGTCAGCTGATAAGCGACTTTGGTCCGATTGAACGCATCGCAGTTGGGCATACCACCGATGAAGAAGGCATGAACACGCTCGCAGACTACGTGGCGCACACCGCACCCCATCTCCACGTAATTCGCACCCAGTGCGGCGCGACGCTCGGCACGTACCTCGGCCCACGCGCCTTCGGCGCCGGGCTCATCCTGGCGCGTTCATGATGTAGCCCGCCGTTGTCGCCACCACCTGGCGCACAGCAGTGGGCCGAACAACTCCGTCAGCAAGACCAGGCCCCACGCACGTCCCTCAAGGACGTTGTAGTCAGCCAGCAACCGCTCCCAGGGATGACCGACAACGTAGTGGCCGAAGATGAACTCGAATATGACCGTCGCGACCAGCCACATGACTCCGACCAGCAACAGCGTGGAGGTCTGTTCTATCGCCTGCAACTTCACCAGCGCGCACGACCCCACGAGAATCACGGCGCAGAGTATCAGCGTCGCCACGTAGTGAGCGAGCAGCTCTCCGATGCGGGGAGCGATGACGTTCACACGCAGCAATCCGTTCAGCACTGCCACAATGCCGAATAGAAGCCACATCGCGATTACGCTTCCAAGCAAACGTCCGCTCATCGTTGTTCTTCCCTCCCTCCATCCACCCGGCAGTGCTTCAGGAACCAGTATGACATGAGCGTACCGACGACCGCTATTGTGCCCCACAGCACAGCAAGACCGGTGTCAAAGGGCTCTCCCGCGCGGAAGAGGAACCAGGTCATCCCAAGGAGCGCCATGCCGATAGTGGCGGCCTTGATGAGTATGAACGCGCCGAGAACCGGACCCCAGTCCCGCCGGCGGTGCAACCACAGAGCACCGAGCACCGCGACGGGGACCACGATGCCGAGATCGAGCACGTACACGTACATCGTCTGCGCGTCGGCCATCCGGATACCCTCGGGCACCTCTCCGGTCCAGTAGAAGGGCAGAATCTGTGCCAGCCAGATGACGCACAGCATCACAGCAAGCCAGAGCATGAATGCCACGGTCGCGCGCCACGGAGTTCGGGCATCGAAGGCGGCAAGCACTGCGGGCGCGTTCATCCTGCTGCCGAGCGCCAGCAGTGCAAACAGGCTGAGGGAGAACAGGGCAACGTACAGCAGAAAGAGATGGTTGAACGTGTAGGCGAAGGACGCACCTGTGTAGACGTAGAAGAAGTAGCCCAGCAGGCCAAACAGGACCAGCCGTCCCCGTGGCGAGCCATATCTGTCCGCGACGAGCGCAATCGCCGTTGCGGGCACGATTACGGCCAGCGTAACGAGGTCGGTACCACGGTTCTGCGCCGTCACCCACGCGTTGTCGCGGTAGACCCCGGGCAGCAGCAGCCCGAGGGCACTCGCAACTGTGGCAAGCGCTACGATTGCGCCAGCCAGCTTCCGAACGACTTCATACGACGTCATGGCAGACTGCGACCACTCACTGGAAGGCGTCATGCGGCACCAGTTCTCATTACCTGCATGCAATACGGTACCATCACGCCCGCAGTCGGAACAAACGAACAGGGCTGCCTTCGCGAGGACTGGTACGGCCGATACTGTCGCACCAGCCGCTGCGTAGTACCCTGCGTGGTTGTCACAGGAAGGAGAGCGCCGGCAGACGCTCATGCCTTGTCGGAGTGGGGGTGCACCGCATCCTGCGCCACAGCTGCAACAACCTCTTTCCTGCACTGGTCAGGCCGACAAGGCTGTAGCTCAACATCAAGCCGTGCACCACATTCCCTGCACTCCACTACGTGCATCTCGAGCAAGGCCCAGCCCCAATATACGGCCCCGCATCGTTTGCATACAGCCACCGGCGGCATCGATACCCCCTCCCCAGGCTGCGGACGCCTGCACGGTAGAGTCTAGCACCTCCATATCTGCGTACGTGTCAAGTGGCCAACACGAACACACGTTGCGGGAAAATCTCCAAGCTGTTGCCCCCGTAGCACGGCAGCCTATAAGCCCTGTTCAGGGGCCAGCACAGCAAACTGACGCAGAACACAGTAGCCGCTGCTAGAATTCCGTATCAGCACTGAAAGGCGCCCCGGATCAGCAGAGTAGTGTGTAATCGATGGACACGGTGGCGGTAATCACAGACAGCGTTGCAGCGCTCCCTGCAGCAGTGGCAAATGCCCATGGCATATACCAGATTCCGGTGCGCCTCACCGTCGATGGGCGGACCTACAGCGATACAGAAGAGGACCTGCCCGGCCCGCTCGTCGAGAAGTTCCGTTCTACCACACGGATAGATACAACACCGTGGCCACCTGAGCATTACAGCCAGATGTACCAGCGCATAGGCCGTAACCAACCGGACATGGTCCATGTGGTGGCATTCTCTCAGTTTACGTCCACCATTTCGCTCGCGAGGGAAGGGGCACTGATGGCCCGTGAGGCGTCCCCCGCAATCCGTGTCGAAGTGGTAGATTCAGCGACAACAGGAATGGCGCAGGGTCTAGTGGCACTGGCAGCAGCGCGGGCAGCGCAGCAGGGAGCCTCATTAGAGAACTGTTGCGAGGTAGCACGATCGGTCGCGGGCCGCGTCGTCTCCGTGTTTGCACTGGACAGCCTCGACTACGTAGCACGGACGGGGCGCGTGAACCGGCTGGCGGCTTGGGCCAGCTCGCTGCTCAGGACCACTCCCGTCGTGAGGCTGGCGCTCGGGAAAGAGCACCCGCTATTCCTGGCCCGGTCTAAGCAACAGGCTGCGAAGCACATCGTGACAGTGGTAGAGGAAGCAGCGAACTGCGGGGGCCCGGTCCACACCGCGGTCATGGAATCTGACCCGGGAGAAAGCGAGACGCTTGCACGGATGCTACGGGAGCGGGTGCCGCTCGCAGAATGCATCATGGCGCCGTTCACGCCGGTCATGCGGATTGTAGGTGGCCCGGGCGTGGTCGGCATCGCTTTCTACACTGACACAGCCACTTAGAGGGGCCAAGGGGCGCCGACCCAACGGCCTGATGCGCAGCAGCATCGTTCCCTCCCAAGTGTACAGCAGTCAGGCACGCATTGGACGCTCGTGCGGTATGCAGCTACAATAATGAAATTGGGTCCAGCCGCATGTACGGGGCCAGTGTGACCGCAGAAGAAGGCTTGTTGCAATCCAACGGATAAGGGTTGCCAGACCTGGAAAAGCACTCCGCCTGCGCGGTCACAAAACCAAGAGAAACCCGCAAAGTTACACCCCATACCAGCTGCCCAACCGCTCACAACCCAAATAACACAAAAGACAGAGATGATGCTTCGCAACGACATACGTAATGTAGCGATTATCGCTCACGTGGACCATGGCAAGACAACGCTTATCGATGCACTCCTGAGACAGAGTCACATATTCCGGGACAACCAGCGCGTGGCCGATCTCGTCATGGACAGCAACGCCCTTGAACGGGAAAAAGGAATCACCATCATGGCCAAGAACACAGCGGTGCGTTACGGGGGCGTCAAGATCAACATCATCGACACGCCCGGACATGCGGACTTCGGTGGTGAGGTGGAGCGCGTGATCAACATGGCAGATGGATGTCTCCTCCTGATTGATGCAGTCGAAGGCCCGATGCCCCAGACCAAATTTGTACTGAGGCAAGCGCTTGACGCAGGACTCACAGCCATAGTCATCATCAACAAGGTCGACAGACCCTATGCCAAGCCGGATGTCGCACTGAGGCTGACCCAGGACCTCTTTCTCGAGACAGCCACCAGGGCTGAGCAGCTCGACTTTCCAGTCCTGTATGCCAGTGGCAAAGAAGGAAGGGTCTCGACCAGTCCTACCATACGAGGCACAAACATTGCACCCCTCTTCGAATACATACTTGAGCACGTGCCCGCCCCGCATATTGAAGACGGCCCGTTTCAGATGCTGGTCTCGAACCTCGACTATGACAACCACAAGGGCAAGATTGCCATCGGGCGCATCCGGCGCGGTTCGGTAAAGCCCAGGGATACCATTGTGTGCATCGGCGCCGATGGGTCAGAAATGCGGTTCGAAGTTGCCGAAGTACTCACACACCACGGGCTGAACCGCGTTAACGCAAGGGTGGCAAACGCTGGAGATATCGTTGCAATTACCGGCCCCAAGCAGGTGGCGATCGGGGACACGCTTGCGAGTCCCGAACGTCCCGAGGCGCTCCCCCGCATCGAGGTCGCCGAACCCACCATCGAGATGACGTTTGGCGTGAACACATCTCCGTTCGCCGGACGCAGCGGCACATACTGCACAACGCGCCAGTTACGGGAGCGACTCTACCGGGAGATGGAGACCAATCTCAGTCTCCGCGTGGAGGACGGGGACAGCCCGGACACGTTCATCGTCCGCGGACGCGGCGAACTGCACCTCGCCATCCTCATCGAATCACTGCGCCGTGAAGGTTACGAGTTCGAGGTCTCGAAGCCGGAAGCTGTTACGAAGATAGTTGATAATGTGCTGACCGAGCCAGTCGAGCACCTCCTCATAGACACGAGAGAAACGTACATCGGCGTACTCACGGAGATACTGAGTAAGCGCCAGGCCGAGCTACTGAATATGCGTAGCGATTCCGAGGGAAACGTGCGGCTCGAGTTCCGCATTCCTACGAAAGGTCTCATCGGCTTCAGGGGAGCGTTTCTCACTGCTACCAGAGGCGAAGGCGTCATGAACACGGTATCCCTCGGATTCGAGCCCTGGCGCAAGCAGCTGCTCCCGAGCAGAAGTGGTGTGCTCGTTGCGTCGGACAGCGGTGTAGCGGTTGCATATGGACTCGAGAATGCACAGGAACGCGGCGCGCTGTTCATCGAGCCCGGCACCGCGGTGTATGAGGGCATGATAGTCGGCACCAATCCACGGATGCAGGACATCCCAGTCAATGTCTGCAAGGAAAAGAAGAGGACAAACATGCGCTCGTCAACCGCCGACATAGCGGTGCGGCTGCAGCCGCCGACAAGGCTGAGCCTGGAGCAGGCAATCGACTTCATCGCTGCTGACGAACTGCTGGAGGTAACACCCGACAGCATCCGGCTGCGGAAGAAGATCCTCAACCACACACAGAGGCTCCGTGCGCAGGCATCATCCCGTAAGTCCGCTGAGGCAAAGACCGCGCGCACGCATGCGTGACGCGGGGCAGCCAGCCCTCGAGACACGCACTGCACCTGCTTGCCAGTGGCAAGCGACATGAAAGGCGCATAACCGGGGGCAGCCGGCATGCGCCTTTGGCTCTCAGATTAAGAAGAACGCTGCTACTTGACTTCGACGGTCGCGCCCGCAGCCTCCAACTTGGCCTTTATGTTTGCGGCCTCTTCCTTGGAGACGCTCTCTCTGACGTTCTGCGGCACGCTCTCGACTAGATCTTTGGCCTGCTTGAGCCCGAGGTCGCTAACCTCGCGGACAGCCTTAATAACCTCGATCTTCTTCTCACCGACGGCCTTGAGAACCACGGTGAACTCAGTCTTCTCCTCCTCCTCTTCCACGGGCTCAGCGGCAGCTGCATTGGCAGCCGGTGCGGCCACGGCGGCGACAGGAGCCGCACTGACACCGAACTCCTCCTCGAGTGCCTTGACGAGCTCGGACAGCTCCATAACGGTCATGTTCTTGACGGCATTAATTATCTCGTCGACGCCCATTGTGCCGGTCTCCTTCTTGACCTTTGCCTTGCTGGCCTTCTTCTCTACGGCTGCCTCTTCAACGGCGGTCTGTGTCTCTTCAGCGGTCATTAGCATACCTCCTTGACTACTGGGCAAGCGAGTCTATCCTCGCCTGAAGTACGTTACGAAATCCCTGCAGCGGCCACGAGACCGCGCGGTGGAAACGGGAAACAGGCGCCTGTAGCTGAGCTGCGAGCTGCGCGATCAGCACTTCCCGAGGTGGCAGATCAGCCAGCGCCCAGACATCTGCAGCGCTGAGCACACGGTCGCCGAAGACCCCACCGAGGACCTGCCCCACAGCATCCCTGGACCTGAACTGCTGCCTCAGTGCCTTAGCCGCCTGGACAGGATCCGAGGCGAACGCAAGTGCAACAGGGCCCTCGATAATATTCATCACCTGCGGGCGGTTTGCGTTCTCACTGGCGATGCGTACGAGTGTGTTCTTGACTATGTGATACTCGACACCTGCATCGGCCAGAGCCCAGCGCACCCGTGCCAACGCCTGAGCGCTCATACCCTGGTACGACGTGGCCACGACGAACTCGCTGCCAGCCAGCCGCTGGGACAGGTTGTCTATGACTACCTTCTTTTTCTCTCTAAGCATTGTGCCTCACCCGAAAAAAG
This sequence comes from uncultured Dehalococcoidales bacterium, assembly GCA_964578745.1. Classification (GTDB taxonomy): domain Bacteria; phylum Chloroflexota; class Dehalococcoidia; order GIF9; family AB-539-J10; genus SKVJ01. Next base: position 6,708 of record CAZODZ010000045.1, read on the forward strand.
ACCCTGTGCCAATGACACAGGGTTCAAATTCACCCAAATGCCTCGGCAGGCTACGTTTAAGCCCTGAAGGGCGCCTGCTGTCACTGGCGACTATTCAATTGTAACAGATGGAGTATTACTCGGCCAGCGCCATGGCCGACTTCAGATCGAGCCTGATGCCAGGCCCCATCGTCGATGTCAGAGTGATGCTCCGTATGTACTGCCCCTTGGCACCACTGGGCCTGGCCTTGACGATGGCATCGATGACCGCAGCCAGATTCTCGTGAATCTTCTCAGGCTCGAAACTCACCTTGCCGATCGGCATGTGGATAATAGCAGTCCTGTCGAGACGGAACTCAGCCCGCCCCTTACGCGCTTCAGAAATCGCCCTCGGCAGGTCGTCCGCCTGAACAACCGTGCCCGACTTCGGATTCGGCATGAGGCCACGTCGCCCCAGGATCTTACCGAGCTTGGCAACCTTGGGCATCATGTCAGGCGTGGCCATGGCAACATCGAACTCAAGCCATCCATCTTCAATCTGCTTGACGAGGTCGTCGGCGCCTACATAGTCGGCCCCAGCGTCCATGGCAGTCCTGGCAGCAGGCCCCTGAGCGAACACGAGGACGCGCACCTGCTTGCCGAGGCCTGCGGGCAGAAGCGCAACGCCGCGGAGCTGCTGGTCAGCGCTGCGGGGGTTCAAGCCCATCCTCATGTGCAGTTCAACCGTCTCATCAAATGCAGCGTACGACGCCTTCTTGAGCGCGTCGATTGCCTCCTCGGGCGTGTACAGTCGACCGGTATCAATGCTCGCAACTGCCTGCCTGTATTTCTTACCATGAGTAGTCATTCTATCTATCCTGCTCCGTCTGTAAACGATTGATACCGTCAGGCCTGCACTTCGACGCCCATGCTTCGGGCCGTGCCTGCAACAATGGCCGCAGCAGCATCTTCGCTGCGTGCGTTCAGGTCCTTCATCTTCGTGCGGGCGATCTCGTAAAGCTGTTCACGCGTGAGTGTACCAACGCTCTGCCGCCGCGGCTGACTGCTGCCCTTCTCAATGCCAAGGGTGCGACAGATAAGGTCGGACACGGGCGGCTGCTTTGTAACGAACGTGAATGTCCGGTCGTGGTACACGGTTATCTCAGCGGGGATGATGAACCCCTCCTGAGACGCAGTCCGCTCGTTGTACTCCTTGCAGAAACCCATGATGTTGACGCCGTGCTGGCCGAGCGCCGGCCCTACCGGAGGAGCAGGCGTGGCCTTACCGGCCGGTATCTGCAGCTTGATTACGGCTGTAACCCTCTTTGCCATGGCTACAATTTCTCCACGGAGAGGAAGTCCAATTCGACCGGCGTCTCTCTGCCAAAGAGAGACAGCGCTACAATCACTTTGCCCTTCTCGACGTTGACTTCCTCAACCTTTCCAATAAAGTCTATAAACGGCCCGCTTGTCACACGGACACTGTCGCCCTTCTTGAAGGCCACGCTGACCTCGGTCGGCGACTCTTTCATCCGGTCTAGTATGGCCTCGGCTTCGGCTTGAACCATAGGCGTCGGCTTCACGCCGGCGCTCACGAAGCCGGCAACTCCAGGCGTATTGCGCACCACGTCCCAGCTTTCCTCATCGAGATCCATCTGGACCATGATGTAGCCGGGAAAGGCCTTGCGCGTCACCGTGCGTCTCTTGCCACCACGAATCTCTATCTCGTTCGTGGTGGGGACCACAACGTTGAAGATCTTATCTCCGGCGTCCATGTACTTGGCGCGCTGCTCCAGATTCCTCTTGGCACGGTCTTCACGACCGGACGAGACATAGAGCAGGTACCACTGTCCCTTAGTAGCCATCGCCTCTAACTGCCCAGTAACAGCGCCGCGACAAGGCGGGTGAACGCGAAGTCCACTGCGCCAAGCGCAGCCCCGACGACGATACACACAGCTGCGACCATCAGGCTCAATCTTATGGCCTCGCGACGTGAGGGCCAGTGTGCCCGCCGCAACTCGTTGACCGCCTCGGGAAAGAACCGCAGCCGCGATGGCTTCTTGGTAGTCACAGGCGTAGCCTTAGCTGGCCTAGCAGCCTTCTTCGTCTCTTTTGCAGGAGGTGCCGCCACCGCGGCAGCGCTGACCGCCTGCTCCTCTCGGGGCTGTTCCGTCTTTGCCGGTTGCTGGCCTGTGGAGTGCTTCTGCGCCTTCCGCTTCTTGCTCTTACCTGCCATAACTTACTTCGTCTCTCGGTGCAGGGTATGTGTCCGGCACCGCGGGCAGAACTTCCTTATCTCGATGCGCTGTGAATCGTTCTTCTTGTTCTTCTCACTCGTATAGTTGCGCTCCTGGCACTGCGTGCAGGCCAGAGTAATCACCAGTCGCTGCTCACCCTTCTTGGCCATCTACTTCAGTACCTTCGTGATGACGCCGGCGCCCACGGTCCTTCCACCCTCACGGACTGCGAAGCGGAGTCCTTCCTCCATGACCACGGGGACCATTGTCTTGATCGTCATACTCTGGAGGCTGTCGCCGGGCATCGCCATCTCAACACCCTCGGGAAGTATGATCTCACCGGTCACATCAGTCGTGTGAATGTAGAACTGAGGCTTGTAGCCGGTGAAGAACGGCGTATGGCGTCCACCTTCTTCGCGCTTCAGGATGTAGATCTCTGCATTGGCTTCGGTATGAGGTGTAACTGTGCCCGGCTTGGCAAGGACCTGGCCTCGCTCGACCTCGTCTCTGTCGACACCGCGGAGCAGTATGCCGACTGCATCGCCGGCCTCCGTGCTGGTCAACGTCTTGTGGAACATCTCCATGCTGACAGCGACGGTCTTGCGCGTCGGCCTGATGCCGACGATCTCGACCTCTTCACCCGCGTTGAGAACGCCTCGCTCCACCCTACCGGTTGCAACGGTACCGCGGCCCTTGATGCTGAAAACATCCTCTATCGGCATGAGGAACGGCTTGTCGCGGTCACGCACAGGAGTCGGGAAGTAGTCGTCCATTGCCTGCAGCAGTTTATGTATCCCACCGCACCACTGGCACTCAGGCTTACCACAGCCGCACTCGAGTGCCTTGAGGGCGCTGACCCGAACGACCGGAAGCTCATCACCCGGAAAACCGTTCTGCTTCAGAAGGTCGCGGACCTCAACTTCAACGAGCTCAAGCAGCTCCGGGTCATCCATCACATCGACCTTGTTCAGGGCGACGATCATGGCAGGCACTTCAACCTGGTGTGCAAGGAGGATGTGCTCTCGCGTCTGGGGCATAGGGCCGTCATCGGCGGCCACTACGAGGATCGCACCGTCCATCTGTGCAGCGCCGGTAATCATGTTCTTGATATAGTCAGCGTGCCCGGGACAATCAACATGGCAGTAGTGGCGTTTGGCGGTCTCATACTCGAGGTGCGCAATCGCTATCGTGACACCGCGGGCCTTCTCTTCCGGAGCGTTGTCGATCGAATCGAATGCGCGATACTCGTTATAGCCGCCAGCCAGGCTCTTGGACAACACCAGAGTCATAGCGGCCGTCAGCGTGGTCTTGCCATGGTCGACGTGGCCAATCGTACCGACATTAAGATGCTCTTTGGACCGCTCAAAGGTCTTCTTTGCCATTTTATCGATAACCTCCTTAACTACCTGAAGAGAAAGCCCACAACCAGATTCGAACTGGTGACCCCGTTCTTACCAAGAACGTGCTCTGCCGACTGAGCTATGTGGGCCTGTGCAGCCTGTCGTGATGGTGGAGGGGGCAGGATTCGAACCTGCGTAGCCCAACGGGCGGCAATTTTACAGACTGCTCCGATTAACCACTCCGGCACCCCTCCCGGGCGCATAAGTTTACCACAGGCATGTATCCAAGTCCACGTAGCCCGAGAGGGGATTCGAACCCACCAACCTACCGATTACAAGTCGGTTGCGCTGCCATTGCGCCACTCGGGCATGCCTTGGCACAGGCCACGGTAGTATAGGGTCCCCGTACGTATGGTGTCAACGGAGCTTCGAGTGCCCTGCCGGCGAGGAGTAACGCACTCGTGCCAGACACGGCGTGCTTTGCTTTGATGCCAGTCGTGTACTACCATAGCCCGGCAGAGGGATATTCAAGGAGGTGAAGCATGCCAACCACTGTATTCCAGACGCCGATCAAGCTGGTGTTCGGCGTCGGCAGCGTTGAGAAGGTCGGCCAGGAGGCCGCTCTCCTCGGTAAGAAGGCACTGGTCGTTATCGGGGGGTCAAGCGCGAAGAAGACAGGACTGCTTGACAAGGTGCTGGACAACCTGAAAGCGAACGGTGTGGACACCGTTGTGTTCGAAGGCATCACGCCCAATCCCAAGGCCAGTGACGTCGACAGGGCGGCGAAGGTGGCCGCAGAGAACAAGGTCGACCTTATCATCGGGCTGGGTGGTGGAAGTGTCATGGACGCATCCAAGGCCATCAAGCTCGCGTATTCGAGCGGTCAGCCGGTGTTCGACTTCTACCGGGGTGCAGCGGACGCGAAGACTGTGACCGCCAGGGCCAATCTCATGCTCGTTCCCACGATGGCAGCCACCGGCTCGGAGTTCAACAACTGGGCGGTCGTGACCGAGTGGGACTCGCACGAGAAACGCGCAATCGGCGTGCCGATATTCTATCCGGCCACATCAATCGTCGATCCTGAACTCACGCTCTCCATGCCGATCAGCCAGCTGGCGAAGGGCGGCGTCGACATCTTCCTGCACGTGATGGAGAATTATGTCACACACGAGGGCGGCACGCCCATGGCCGACGGGCTGCGCGAGGCCATCATGAAGGTTGTGGTCGACTGGCTGCCGGTTGCGGTGAAGAACCCCGAGAACATCGAGGCACGCACCAGCCTGAGCTGGGCGAGCACGCTGGCCTGCTCGCAGATAATCGCACTCGGCGGTGGCATGGGCTATCGCCCGATCCACCTTATCGAGCACCCGGTGAGCGGATTCTATGACGTGTCCCACGGAGACGGCCTGGCGGCGCTGCTACCCGCCTGGTTGAAGCAGTCGATGCCCGTGCGCGGTGAACGCATCAGGAAACTCGGCAGGAACGTCTTCGGCAGCGAGAGCGACCCTGTGGCTACCGTCGAGAGCTGGCTCGATTCGGTCAGCATGAAGCTCACACTGAAACAGATAGGCGTGGGTGACGACCAGTTCGAGGCCATGGCCGAGAACGCACTCACGACATCACGCGGCTTACTGGCCAAGGATGCCGTCCACAACAGTGTCGAGAGCATTGCAGGCCTGTACAGGGCCGCATACTAGGACCTGTCCCGGGGATGGAGAGATGTCATTTCTCCATCCCCTCCCCTTCGAGTCGCGAGCAGCATCGCACGGCCGGGACCTACAGCTTCCGTGACTGTCACCGGCAGCATGGTCGCCTCCGTAACGATGCAGCGGGTGGGGTCGTCGCGTCACACGCCAACAGGTGCTGTTCAGCAGCCGGTCAGGCTGTTGAGCCAGCGGCGCAACCGCGAGTAGAACTCCGCTCCGGCAAGCCGTTCCCGCCACGGATAGTGCCCGCAGTCACGCAACTCCACGTACCTGAGCTGCGGCATGTAAGCTGAGAGCGTGTGAAACGTCATCCTGCCCGGGTGCGGGTCCCAGGAGCCGTGCAGCATCAGTACCGGCGACTGTATCGCCCCGAATGCCTGGGGGTAGACCCCTTCCCCCTGCAACCGGAGCATGTCGTTCCACGTCTGCTCCTGTCCCCTGCTGTCGTAGTCCTCCGTCTCGTCCTCTGCCGGCAACGGGTCGTACGTGTAAAGCGGCTCCAGCAGCCGCGCGAGCACGCAAAGGCGCACGTCAGGATCGGTCACGCCGCGCATTACACGTCTGAGTTTCTGATTCAGCCCGGGTGTGACGCGCTGCTTCAGTGTCGCCTGCAGCGCGGCACGCGAGGCGGCATCGAAGGTGCCGCAACCGACGAGCACGATGCCGCGGACCGTGTCGGGGAAGCAGGCTGAATACGCAAGCGCGAGCATGGCACCCCAGGAGTGTCCGATGAGCACAGGGCTGATATCAGGGCAACAGGATGCAATGACGTCTCCCAAATCATCGACATGACGCTGCACGGAGAGTGGACCATCGTCGCTCGTGCGCTGCAGCGGCTCGAAAACGCGAAACGAGTCGCTCAGTTCGCGCGCAACAGGCGCCATGTAGCCCGGCGTGCCGGGTCCACCATGCAGAAGGACCACGGGCCAGCCCGAGTCACCATAGTTTCGCACCCGGATTGGTACCGGTCCGCCTGGAGCAGCCACGACGCCTCAGCATAGCACGCAGCCGTAGAGTCCCGTGAAGTGGCGCAGGAGAAGACCGGCAAAGACAAGGTGACCTTCCCTGAACTCACGGCCACCGACATCATGCTGCAGGAGATAACATTACCCGAGTGGGCATCCACTGTATGGATAGCCGATGTTGATGATGCGCTCATACACCACTTGACGGGACGTGGCCTTCGCCAACCACCCTAGCAGCCCAGCATTTGTGCTGG
>CAZODZ010000046.1:0-12944 GCA_964578745.1 uncultured Dehalococcoidales bacterium
GTACTGCTCATCAGGCTAGACGGGACCATCGTTGACTGCAACGATGCCGCGGCGGAGATGCTGGGGTACTCCCGCGAGGAACTCCTCCAGGCAACGATGGCCACGCTGTGCAGCGTTGAGAGATGCACAGCCATGCTGGGCATGGTGAGCCGGGACGGCTTCCTCAGGGAGCTTGAGTACGAGTTCATGCGGAAAGACGGGGCTCCGCTATTCGCCCAGGTTACAGCCGCCCTGGTACCACTGCGCGGCGAGACGGCAGTGATGATGCAACTGCTGGACGTCACCGAGCGCGCAAGGAGACACCTGCAACTGGAGGCCAACCACGCGCGCCTCGAAGACGAGCTCCACGGCACACTCGAGGTTATCCAGCAGATGACCGAGGCGAGAGACCCGTACACGGCGGGACACCAGAGACGAGTGGCGGAGCTGGCGGTCGCAATCGCGCGCGAGATGGGACTCCCCGAGGAATCGTGTGTCACTCCTATACGTACGGCGGCGCTGGTGCACGATGTCGGCAAGATAGCCATACCGACAGATATACTGAGCAAGCCGGCGAGGTTGTCCAGGGTCGAGTTCGATCTCGTCAAGGCACACCCCCAGGTCGGATACGACATCCTCAAGCGTGCCAACCTGCCGGAGCCGATACCGGAGATCGTGCTCCAGCACCACGAGCGACTGGACGGGAGCGGCTATCCGCAGGGCCTTTCCGGCGACGACATCCTGCCCGAGGCGCAGATACTGGCCGTGGCCGACGTCTTCGAGGCCATGTCCTCACATCGCCCCTACCGGCCGGCATTGGGCACCGAAGTCGCCCTCGCCGAGCTCGAGCGCGATCGGGGCACACTGTACAGTCCCGATGCAGTCGACGCTCTCGTCCGGCTGGTCCGTGACAACGGCTTCAGGCTGGACTGAGCCACAGAGGCCCCTGGACCGGCACGAAGCACGCACTGCACCAGCGTCACCGCCGGCCGATACCGGCACCCGATGCGAACTGCCGGATGAGCTCCAGGCGTACGGTGGGACGGGTTACCGAGGTAGGCTCCTGCGGTCGTGTGTCCGTGGGCCCGGCGAGTGAGGATATGCGCTGTCATGCAAGGCGACAGCCTGCCCCGGGCAGCTGTGCTCCCTCATGCGCCGGCGGGGGTCCCGTCCAGCTGAACGGGACCCCCTCCCTGGAAAACTTGCCGGTATATGAAGGCCTCAGCCGATCATCTTGGACGGCAGCCACAGTATCAGTTCGGGAAACGCGATACACAGCACCAGGCCAACGACAATCAGCAGCACAAAGGGGATGACGCCACGGATGACATCGGAGGTTGTGACGTTGAGTTCAGGAGGAGCCGCGGCTCTCGTGAAGAATATCGCGTAGGCGAACGGTGGCGTCATGAAGGACATCTGCAGGTTCACGATAATCATCATCGCGAACCAGAGTGTCTCAAAACCCAGTTCGGGAGCCACCGGCGTCACGATGGGAACGATGATGAAGATAATCCCCATCCAGTCGATGAACATGCCCAGGATGAAGCAGACGAACATGATAACGGCAAACGCGCCCCACTTGCCTCCGGGAGTCGCAAGGATGAGGTCCTTGACGACCGTCCCGCCGCCTGCATTCAGGAACACACCTGTGAAGGCAAACGAGGCTGCTGCGATGAGCAACACGGCGCTCGTCAGCTTCAGTGTTTCATGAGCGGTCTCCTGCAACACCTTGAACGAGAACCGCCCGTACACGGCAGTCAGCACGGTCGCGATCAGTGCCCCCACCGCGGCCGCCTCCGTTGGAGGGGCGATACCGAGGAAGATGACACCAAGCACCGCGAGAATGAGAAGCGCGGGCGGAAGCAGAGAGATGATGAGCTTGCATGTCTTGACCCACAGAGGTATCTGTCTCTCCTCCACCGGCACGGCAGGCGCTATGTCCGGCTGAAGAAAGCAACGTATCAGCACGTACGTACAGTACAGCGCAGACAGCATGAAGCCGGGCACGAACGCCGCCATGAACAGCTTGCCGACCGAGATCAATGCCATCGGTCCGTACACCACGAGCATGATGCTCGGCGGGATAAGGATACCCAGGGTGCCGCCGGCACACACGGAGCCTGCCGCAAGCCCCCTGTCGTATCCGCGCTTCACCATTGCGGGAAGTGCAACAATGGCAAGCATGGTCACCGACGCGCCGATGATGCCGACACATGCAGCCATGACGGTCCCGATGAGAAGCGTCGCAAGTGCCAGGCCACCTCTCAGACCACCGAGCCACACATACAGGGCTTCATACAGCTTCTCGGCAACTCCTGAACGCTCCAGCATTATTCCCATGAAGATGAACAGTGGAACGGCAAGAAGTGTATAGTTGGTGAGGTTGCCGAAGACGCGGTGATACAGGATGTCGAGGACGGTCGGCCCGAAGGCGACGTAGCCTGCTATCAGACCAACACCGCCTATCATGAGCGCGAGAGGGAAGCCCGTCATGACGCCAGCCAGCACGCCGCCGAGCATCAGCACGGTCAGTAGTTCGGCACTCATATCAATCATGATTCCTGCCCCTTTCCGGACACCACGCGCAGATCTCGAATGAACCGCGCAATGGCCTGCAGGAGGAAGAGCGCCAGGCCGACAAACACGACAGCGCGAATCGGCCAGACCGGCGGGTACCACGCGGTTTCCGGCATCGTCTCATTCATGCTCCATGAGTACGCCGTCTGCGCGGCCGCCTTGTACGCAAGAAGGCCGATGAAGGGGAAGAGGATGAACACGGAGCCAAGCGCGTTTACAATCGCCTTGCCCCTGATGCTGAGGCGACCATAGAACACGTCCACCCTGACATGGCCGTCCTCCTTCAGGACGTATGCCCAGCCAAGCACTATCAGGGCACCGCCCACCATCATGGACGTCTGCATCACCCACACCGTGGGTGAATTGAACACGTAGCGCATGACCACTTCGTAGGTAAGAAGGAGGATGAGTATGACGGAGAGCCACCTCGCTATCCTGGCCGTCCATCCACTAAGGGAGTCAACGAAACTCAGTATGTTATCCATGGTTTTCTACGCTCCCCGCTCCGACCCTGAACTCAGAGCGGGGAGTCTGCCAGTTGTCTCGAACCGACGCCACATCATGTCAATTCTCACAGACAACAGCGTCTCTAGGTAGCCCAGTCACCCTGGGACTCGCAGAGCTCCTTCCACGCGTCCTGTGACTCCAGGACCCTCCTGAACATCTCGTCGCCGGCCGCCTTCTCCGCAAAATATTCGGCCGCCACCTCGACGAGCCTGGCATCGATGTCCTCAGGAATGGGCTCAACAATGGTGCCGTAGTCCTTGAACTTCTGAAGGGCTATCGCATCGTTCTCAAGTGACCATGCATACCATCGCAACGTCTCTTCGTTCATGCACGCCTCAACGATGGCCTGCATGTCGGGACCGATTGCCTCCCACGCAGAAGCATTGGCCCAGACAGCTATCGTATCGGAAGGTGCCCGCGTCGGAGACATGTACATGTATTTGAATACCTCCTGGAAACCCATGTCCCAGTTGGTCGCCTGCGTGATGTACTCCGTCGCATCGATGACACCGCGCTGAGCCGCCTCGTAAATCTCCGACCCCGGCAGGGAGACAGACGATGCGCCCATGCGCGACAGAATGGCACCACTGTCGCCGGGGCTCCGTATCTTCAGACCCTGGAAGTCATCCAGGGATTCCAACTTCTTGTTCGAATGACACCAGACCTCCGGAGGATGCACAAACGGCGTCGCCACATAGTGGATTCCTCCCAGAGGCGAATACATCTCCGCCGCCAGTTCATTACCGCCGCCATACCGCAGCCAGGTCATCGCCTGGATAGGTGTCAGCCCGCCAACCCTCTGTGCGAAAAGAAACGCCGCCGGGAACAGGTGCGTCTGGAAACCGTGCGAGACAAAGGCCATCTCGAACACACCCTGATTCAGGGAATCAAGCTCTTTCCCCTGTGGCACGATTGAGCCACCGGGGAAACACTCGATCAGCAGACGACCGCCGGTTGCCTCGGCGATGCGCTCGGTAACACCCTGCATGGCGCCGTACGCCGGATCTGCAGTGGGGTAATAGGTCTGCATCTTCCACTCGAAGACCTCGCCGGCAGGCGCCGCGGGAGTCTGTCCGTCTTCCTGGTCCCCTTCTGTGGGGGCAGCCGCGCCGCCACCGTCAACCGGTGCAGCTTGCGGAGCACAGCCACCGAGAAGGCCTGCCACCAGACCAAGACACAGTGCCAGCACAATCAGCCTTGCTCTCATAAGTACGTGATTACCTCTCCTTTTATCTATCTATCTGCCTGTAGTGATCTCCAAAGACGACAAACCGGCAAAATGCGCCATAGGCATGACCTCCTCACACAGAATTGCGCCTGGGCGCCCGATACATGCGCCGACGCAGGCTTCCTAAGCTACCGTGACGGATAGGACATGTCAACCTGTCCCATGCGACGATTTGCAGGTGAGACAGACTCTCCGTCGGATGGGACAGCCACACTCATCCAGACTTCGAGACCACGAGTCCATCGTCAAGGTCCACATCTCCATCCCGCACCTCGAACACCGTCCTGCTGTACGGCGGCGTCATCCCCATGGTCGGAGCCTCGTAGGCGTTGGCGAAGATGGGGAAAGGAGTAGCCGCAAACTGAAGCTCAGTCCTCTGAACCAGAAAACGGGCGTTCGTGAACAGCTCGTGGTTGTAGCAGTGGTCCCAGTGAAGATGCGAAGCGACGACCGTGTCAATTTCCGACGGGTGAACACCGATTGCTTCAAGAGCCTGCGCAGGCTCTTCTCCAGGCTTGCGTACACACGGATAGTGATACTTCGCCGCCGATTCCGGGTTCGGACAGCCTGTGTCAAACAGAACGCGTCGGCCGTTGCCCTCGACGTAGAACATCATTACAGGCACCTGCATCTTCGTGCCGTATCCCTGTCCCCACACCATCTGCGACCTGTCGACGACCGACGTCCCAACGCTCACCGGCGTGATCGTGTACCGTGCGCTCATGCGGCCATCCCCAGCAACTGGGTCGGAGGTGATGATTGTATCACGAAGGAGCAGCTGCAACTCCTTCCGAACGCCGTTCCTGAAGCCCTGCACCGTGCCCGCTGGTGACGCGACAGGCAGAGGCACCTGTCTGCCAGGCAGCGGAGCACCACAACAGACCGCTCGACCCGCGCCGGCAGACACCGGACGCTCCGACAGGCCCGGCCAGGAGAGGAACGACAGGCACACCGTCATTGAGCCCGATGCCTGAGGAGATTTCCGGCCGCCACACCCGTGCAACCTGACGTGTCCGATCAGGCGGGTGGCATCGCACGCAGGAGCCGGCGCTGCTTACAGGATCCACCTGCGGCGGATGTTCCGAAGGCTTGCAAGAAACAGCAGCACACAGAACGCCGTGAGCACGATGAAGTCCACCGTCGTCGACAGCAGCATCATGCCACCAGTTCCGCCACGAAGGACATCGACCCCGTACGTCAGGGGCAACGCAAATGAGAGTGGCTGCAGGAATGCCGGCAGCATCGAGACAGGGAAGAACAGGCCGCACAGGAATATCATCGGAAACCTGACGAAATTGGAGAACGTCTGCGCCTCGAACACCTCGCTCACCGATACCGCGATGAACAGTCCGAGGAAGGTCGATGCCACGGCTATCAGAAACACAGCCGGCAGAAACATGCTCCACGACATTCCAGACAGGTCGGCCAGGAAAGACGCAATCGCAACCGGAACGAATGAATTGATGACACCGAAAAGGATTGCGCCCGAAGTCTTTGCGAGCATCAGCAGTTCGAGCGGTATGGGAGCGAGCAGGAGGCGCTCGAAGGAGCGCCCCTTCTTCTCGAAGGTGACAGTCACCGCGAGGACCGAGGTCGTTCCAAACAGGATGGACAGTGCAACAACGCCGGGCAACAGCTCGATTACGCTCTCAAGTCCGCTTCCGGACCTGACGAAAAACATCCCTGTCCACGCAAGTGGGAATACCATGCCCCAACTGATGTTGGGCGGCTTGAGATAATAGGAACGCATGTCCTTGAGCAGGATGTTCCAGAACGCGATGCGGTACACCTAGCCACCTCCTCCACCAGTTGCACGCTCCTTCTCGCGCTTCAGCTCCTGCACCGCAAGGCCGGTCACGCTGACAAACACGTCCTCAAGTGAAGGCCGCACGATGCGGGCCTCCGCGACTTCCAGCCCACGCTCCTCGAGGAACACAACGAGTGCTCCAACCCTGATCGTCTCTTCCGACGTGACGCGAAGAGTTGCCTCCGACACTGCCTCAACAGTGGCATGCGCAGCCGTCGCAAGCTCCTGCACCGTTTCAGGCGTGGCACCACGAACCGTGAACTCCACCACATGGCGTCCTTCCAGCTGTCCCATGAGGTTAGCCACGGTGTCCACGCGCACGATGTGCCCCGAGACGATGAAGGCGATGCGATGGCACAGTCGCTCAGCCTCTTCAATGTAGTGAGTCGTGAGAAATACGGTCGTCCCGGCGTGATTCAGTTCTTCGATGAGCCGCCTCACCTGCCGCGCGCTCGCAACATCGATACCCGTGGTCGGCTCGTCAAGGAACAGGATCGGAGGGCTGTGCATGATACCTGCAGCGATGGTCAGCCGCCGTTTCATGCCACGGGAGTAGCCGGCAAACCTGCGGCCTCCCGCGTCAGACAAGTCGAAAACCCTGAGCAGCTCACGCGCCCTATCCTCGCGGTCCTTCTTACGCATGCCGTACAGGGCCCCGCAGAAGCACAGGTTCTGATAGCCGGTAAGCTCAGGGTAGAGGTTGCTCTCGTCCGGCACGATGCCCATGAGGTGCTGCGCGGCTTTGAGCCGGGACGAGGTCTCAATACCACCAACGCGAATGGTCCCGGCATCCGGCCTGGCAAGCCCCGTCAACATGTTGATGGTCGTCGTCTTGCCGGCGCCATTGGGACCGAGGAAGCCGAAAATCTCTCCACGCTGAACCGAGAATGAAACGCCATCGACCGCAGTTACGTCGCCGAAGCGCTTGGTGAGGCCGCTCGTCTCTATGGCAACATCAGCAGGCCGTCGACCTGTCTCATCCACAACCGGCTGATTATATATATCATGGCACGCATTTGCCACACGCCTGTCAGCGTAGGCTGCGCTCGAAACGGAGCGCAACGAACCCGGCATCACGTCGGGCCCCCCTGATGACGCGGCTCTCCGGCTTCTGCTGCGCACCCGGCGACCACAACAGCGCACTGGCGGCATCATGCAGCGTCAGCCCGGCGCCAGCGGCAAGGCAGACAGCCTCTTCCAGCGGGAAGAAGCGCGCATGCGAATAGATCGGGTGGCCGGCCTCAGCTTTCCTGCGATATTCAAGACCCCATGGACCCGTAGAGGGAATGATGCCTGCGACCAGCACTCCCCCTGGCTTGAGGACACGGGCGCACTCGTGCAATGCCAGTGCAGGATCCTTCACGAAGCAGAGCGTGGCAACCATGAGGACACCATCAAACGCCGCGTCATTGTAAGGCAGTGCCTCCGCCGTACCCGATCTGGTACTGATACCACGTGCCGCAGCAAGCGAGAGCATCTCTTCGGAAGGATCGACCCCGTCAGACACGTTGAGTGCGCTGGCAAACCTGCCTGTTCCAACGCCGACCTCCAGCCAGCGACCGGGAGCGCGCCCCTTCACAAGCAGTAGCGCCTCAACCTCTTCACGGAAGATGGCTATGCCTTCTTCGGAATCGTACCAGGAATCGTACTCCGCCGCGATAGCGCCAAATGGTGTCGACATGGCAGCAGAAAGGTAGGCCATTCCAGCTCCGGTGTAAAGAGGTCTTCACCAGCAAACTGCCCGCAACAGGCTCCCGCAGTAGCGCGGACGTGAGCAGAACAACTCAGCGATACGGGCACGAGCTGAAAGTACATATCACGACGTGCACGGCACTGGCAGCGGGACTGGCCGACGGTGGGGGCGACTGTCTCCAGTGCACAGGCTGTGACGCACGGAGGAAAGTGTGGTCACTGGCACAATGGATGCAGAGAACCTGCAGCGCAGGCATCAGGGACGAATCTGTCAGGCGAGGCCAGCTTCCACTGTAAATAAGGCACGACAATGTGCTAGAGTATCGTCGGAGATGGAACCTGAGCCTCCCATACGGTTAGAGCCGCTGGAAGACTCTCATGTAACGCGGTACCTTCCGCTCTCGAGCGATCCAGCCCTCGTCGAGGCGATGGGGTGGGACCCGTTCGAGCTCGATGAAGAGGAACGCTTCCTTCGTTATATCGAGACCATCACTGTCCCCAATCTCAGCGGCGGAAGGACTATCGCGTTCAGCATTATCGAGACTTCATCCGACACCCCTATCGGGTACCTCACCATAAAGGGCTTCCGCGAGGGCGGTACATCCGCCGAGGTCGGTATCGCCATCATGGAGAAAGAGTACCGCGGCAGAGGCCTGGGTACGATGGCGCTGAAGATGGCCGCAGACTACGCATTCAATGAGCTGGGAATCGCCCACCTTGTATTGACCATCTTCCCATCCAACCTGTCGGCCATTCGCTGCTGTGAGAAGGTCGGCTTCAGGCAGACCGACGTGCTGAAGGAATCATGGGAGATGCCGGACGGGAGCTTCGCCGACATGGTCGTGATGGAGCTGACCAGGCCGGAGGACAGCCACTAGGCCGCCGGGCCTCCAGCCAGGTTGACAGCAGCATCCCAGCATCCTAGACTCACACCTGTATCACAGGGTAACAGGACGCCACTTTCGCCCGCACGGAGCAGGAAGGGATGGCAAGACGAAGAGGGCGCCTCCTCACGCTGCTGGTTCCAGCCATGTTGCTCCTTTCGACTGTCCCCTCATGCGTGCTGTTCCCACCACAAGATGCCAGCGAATCGCTGGCGCCGGTCTACATGCTGAACGAACTTGATCTCGAACTTGACAGCCTCGTCGGACAGAAAGTCTGGTGCCTGGGCGTCTACGGCGACAGCCGCTTCTCAGACCTTGATACCGGCTTCCTCGTGCTCGATTACGACATGCTCATTGTCGATGAGGAGATGGGGCCGCATTCCTTCGCTGTGCTCGATGGCAACATGCCTCCACCGGTCAACAATGGGGACGAAGTGCTGGTATACGGAGAAGTACAGTATTTCGACCAGGCGTACGACGTATTCACGGCAGACCCCACTCCACTCATCACCATCGAGGACTATCACGTCCTGCACACAAATGCTGAAACAGGCACCTGGCAGGACAGCTTCCTTGACGCCGTGGCCGGAGCGGTCACCGGCCTCCTGGCACCGGGTGCCAGCGTGTCCGCACAGGACACACCCGAGGCTGCAAAGCCTTCGGACTGCGACCGGGCACTCATTATCAGCGGCGGCGTCGATGACGCCAACAACAGGCCACGCTACAAAGAGAACATCAAGCTCAAGTATGAGCGTCTCAGGGACCTTGGTTTCGATGACGACCAGATCGATGTCCTCTACAACGACGGCGCGGATATCGCCCTGGATGATGGCAGCATAGATACGGAAAAGGCCACCAGAGACAACTTCGAAGATGTGCTGGACAAATACGCCGATGAGATGGAGCCCAGCTGTACCCTCGCCATCTTTGTGACCGACCATGGGACAGGGTACAACCCCGATCAGGGATACGACGGACAGCGCCCGGCATACCCCGGTTCCTTCGAGTATGAGCACGGCAAGACCTATCCCGAGGACGAGTTCAAGATAGACCTGCGTATCAAGGTCTACAAGAGGGCCAACTGGACCAACGACCATGGAGATACCTGGCAGATCCGTATCAACAGGAAGACAAACACGCTCGAGCTATACAAGCGGGAGGATGGCAAGTGGGTCTACAAGGGCAAGGACACCGACGGCGATGGTCGTATCACCGAGGAGGACACCAGCCAGGATATCGATGGTGACGGCAATATCAATGACCTGGGCTGGGACGAATCCGCCATTGGCGAGTGGAACCATGCCGACAACACCTACGATACCGACTGCGATGGAAATGCTGACGTCCGCGTCCGCTGGGACGGGGACAAGTACGTCTTTGAACGGTTGCAGGACGGCAGCTGGAAACAGATGGGAGAGGACAAGGACGGCGACTTCGACATCGACAAGGATGACGGCGGCGTTGACTGGAATCTCGATGGAGACACACGTGACCGCATCGGCTTCCATGAAGGAATCAACCTCTGGGGCCGGGGAAAGGACTCCATTCTCTGGGACGACGAGTTCGCGCAGGCCCTCCAGGAGCTCGCAGACGAAGGAATTCATATCGTGGTCGAGATGGTCCAGTGTTTCGGCGGCGGGTTCATACCGAACTGCGAGGGCATAGTCGAGAAGATCGTCTGCGGCTCAAGCGAGGAGACCAAGCACTTCAACCGCCTCGGCAACGATGGCAAGTACCACGCCATCGATGAACAGACGTTCATCAACAACCTCAACGGTATCGATGTCGAGAGCTGGGACTGGGCCTGGGACAGGGCAGTGAAGGCCGATGAGGAGGCGTGGAAGGCCGACGGCGGCAAACCGAAGCACAGGAACCACCACACAAGTTGGGAGAGGCCAGTAATAGAGACAGAGTCCCTCGCCAGCTACGAGGATGGTGAGTATGGCCTTGTCCTGATTCTGCCGGACGACCTCGAGGGTAAGGTCTATGACATCGAGATCATTTTCGGCCTGCAGAAGCCTCGCTGGACGGGCGCCGACATCATCGAACTGCCGGAAGGCCTCGACTTCGAGGAGATACCGGGAGGCATCCGCATCCAGAGCGATGAGCCATTCCCGATACAGCCGCTGCTGATACGTATCGAGGGCAAGGGAGGCGACGAGTCCCTCAAGATACGGCTGACGGATAAGGTCCACGAGGCCATCGGCTACGTCATACCACGGCGTATAGAACCGATTCCACCGGTGGCCGAGTTGCTCGATGCTGACCTCGATGTCGATGCACAGGTCGACTGGCACGGCAGTATCTGCGAAGGCTACGTGCGGTTTGATCTCGAGGCGTGGGACCTCACCGGCGGAGACGTCCCTGTGACCCGCGTCGTACTGCTTGTCGACGACCGGGTGGTGCACGATTCCGGCCTTATCGAGACAGCCCATTACAGGGACGGTGTCCTTATCGACGTATTCTGCGGCGAACGGCTCAACGTCGAGATGAGGGCGACGAACCTGTACGGGCAGACCATTACACTCAGCAGGCAAGTGACCGTACCAACACCACCAGTGATACCACCCCCTGGCGTGAAGCTACTGTCCGTCTCTATTGAAGTCGAAGCAGAGAGCATCACCGAAGGTACCGATTGCGACAGTACACTTACTATCTTCTACGAGGCAGAGGATCTCTCCGGAGGAGAGTTCCCCATACGGCAGGTGGTGCTCCGGGTGAATGGCACAATCTGGGAGGACTCAGGACTCATCGACACGGGCTACTACTCCCATACGGAGAGCCGGGCAGTCGACTGCGGCGCAGAGTTCACCATCTTGGTGAGCGCGACCAACTCCATCGGGCGAACGGCAACCGCAACACGCTCCATAACCACTCCATATCCACTCTGACACCTGGCAGGGCAAAGGCCCGGCCACAGGCCACGGCCCGCGGTCGTCCTCGCGGTTGCCTGCGTGTCAATAGCCCAGTGCCGATATCTCCCCGGGCGTCATGCGGCGTGGTTCACAGCCCGCAGAGAGGCAGCAGAAGAACACCTGGGCTGCCTTTTCCAGCATGTCTGTAAGATCGAACGCCTCGAACACGTCGCGGCCCACTGCTACGCAGCCGTGTCTCTCCCACAGAACGACTCTCCGCCCGTTCAACAGCTCAACGGTGTGCTCGGCAAGCTCGAGACTCCCCATCGGGTAGTACCCAACCACACCGACACCCTCTTCAAGAAACACCTTGGCCGTTGTCTGTGAGACCTCCAGCAGACGCACGAAATCAGCCGTGCGGTACTCCGGCATGTGGCTCATGGCGATAAGGTGAACGGGATGCGTATGGAGCACTGCCCGGGCAGGCAAGCCCCCCTGGTGAAGGTGCTCTTGTATCTTGAGGTGTGGAATGAACTCAAGCGTGGGCTTCCGTCCACCATCTCCTCCCCACAGTACCTCGCAGCCCTCACCGCCTGCGGAGATCCGAAGCAACAGGAGACAGCCCGAAGGATCGCGCGGAATATCACGAAAGCGCGTGCCGCTTGCAGTCACAAACAGTACGCACCCTGCAAGGCCGGGGACTGCAACAGGAAGTGCCTCCCGCCTGACAATCGGCAGGGCCACTCCATCCGCCTCGTACACGTCAGTGACATCGAGAGAGAGATTGCCTCCGCTGGCGGGGGTACATCCACTCTGCCATATGTATGCGGAGACTTCCTTGAGGTCGTTTATTACCCGGCGCAGTCCGTCACGGGGGCTGACTGCCATCTCATCCCTCCTACCGTCACACAGGGATCTTCCGACCCGCTCTGGCTATGTCCAGACCATCACGCCAATGATACCTTTGACGGCACGACCTGGCCAGTGGCCCAACCACAGCGAGCCCCCCTCCACCCCCCCTGGATTACGATGGTGTCTTCCAAGCACCTTTCCGAACAGGCATGGAGGGAGGGTCTGCATTCAGGAGGGCAACGGGACACCGAAGCAGAACAGAATTTCCCCCGGTACCGTCACAAAGCCGACTGGTAACATGCTGGCAGCAGTCCACCCGGACAGCTCCTCAAGCCGGGGGCTTGTACGAGGTGCACGGCCGCTCGCGTCTGGCATCTGACCATCGCAGCGCACAGGAAGGAGTCACAGGTTGCGTTTCACATGGCCATGGCGGATCGCGCTTCGCTGTTACGTCATACTGCTTTGCGCACTGCTCCTGAGTCCCGCAGTCGACAGCAGAATCACACGTGGCGATGATGACCATCGAGCACTTGCCGCATTCCTTGAGACGAGCACAGAAGCTC
>CAZODZ010000047.1:0-12818 GCA_964578745.1 uncultured Dehalococcoidales bacterium
CCCCCTCGAATCTGGTATACCGCTGCACCGGCCCCATTCTGCCATCGTAAGTGGCAAGCACGGGTCCTCGACGGTCTCCATAGAGGATAGTATTCACCTGGTCCTCGGACAGCTCACGCACAGGAGTTGTAAGGGAGAACCCGTCACGGCGGGCTATGGATTCCAGCATGCTCCTGTACCACAGGGACATCGTGCCATTCTTTGCCCACGGGAACACAGCACCTTCCGCTATGCTCAGGTCAGGTGCAGGAATGACCAGGCTCGGATCTATCTCCCACTTTACTCCAAGCCCACCACACACTGGACAGGCCCCGTGGGGACTGTTGAAGCTGAAGGTCCTTGGTTCTATCTCTCCCAGACTGATACCACAATACACACACGCTGAGTGTTCCGAGAACAGCAGTTCTTCACCATCAACAACCTTCACAAGGACAACTCCCGCGCCCCGTTTGAGGGCCACCTCAACCGACTCCGCGATCCGGGAGACGTCCTCGCCGGGCCTTACGACCAATCGATCTACCACAGCCTCAATCGTGTGTTTCCGGTTCTTGTCAAGACTGATGTCGTCAGAGAGGTCCCGCACTTCGCCATCTACACGTACACGGACAAAGCCAGACTTGCGCAGGTCCTGCAACACCTGTTGGTGCTCACCTTTCCTGTCTCGTACCAGCGGCGCAAGCACCATTATCCGCGTCCCCACAGGCAATGCGAGTACAGCGTCGACTATCTGCTGGACTGTCTGTTGCTGGATCTCACGCCCGCACTCAGGGCAGTGCGGATGGCCTATGCGCGCGAAAAGCAGGCGGAGGTAGTCGTAGATCTCTGTTACTGTCCCGACGGTCGATCGAGGGTTGTGACTCGGCCCCTTCTGATCAATTGAGATAGCAGGACTCAGGCCCTCGATGTAGTCTACGTCCGGCTTCTGCATCTGCCCCAGGAACTGGCGCGCATACGCCGAGAGTGACTCGACATAACGTCGCTGCCCCTCGGCGTATATCGTGTCAAAGGCCAGTGAACTCTTGCCGGAGCCGGATACACCGGTGATGACGACGAGCTTTCCTCTCGGAATGACAACGTCTATGTTCTTGAGGTTGTGCTCGCGCGCACCCCTCACGACGATTGCATCGGCCATTGCTACCCCGATGATTGTAGCATCGCCCGTATGAGTGCCCAAAAGGAAGCAACAGCTGCGAATCACAACACGCCAGCGGCGGCATCGCGGAGTGTGCCGCCGCTGGCGTGCATAATTACAGGAACATCGACTAGAACAGGCCAGTGAAACCAGCGAGTACCGGGGCAAGCATAAGAGAGATGACCGACATCAGCTTCAGCATTATGTTTAGTGAAGGCCCCGCTGTGTCTTTCATCGGGTCTCCGGCTGTGTCACCGACCACCGCAGCCTTGTGAGCATCGGAGCCTTTACCGCCGAATTTGCCAGCCTCAATCCACTTCTTTGCGTTGTCCCAGGCGCCTCCAGCGTTGTTCAGGATAATGGCAAGTATGAATCCCATCGCCACCGCGCCGACCAAGAACCCTGCAAGAGCGTACTTGCCAAGCACAACACCAACAACAACGGGGGCAAGAATGGCCATGATTGACGGAACGAGCATCTCCCTCAGAGCCTTCTTAGTGCAGATGTCGACCGCCTGAGCGTAGTCCGGCTTCTCCGTGCCGCTCATGATGCCGGGCTTCTCCCGCCACTGTCTTCGCACCTCGGTGATGATAGCCTCGGTGGTGATTCCAACCGACTTCATCGTCATGGCACAGAAGACAGGAGGTAACAACGCGCCCAGCAACACACCTATGAGTACAGGAGCACTGAGCAGGCTCAATGCACCAGTGTCGCTGGTGACAATCTGGCCGCCCTGGAGCGTCACAATCCGCGTCGCGATGGCGAACGAGAGAATGAGGCCAAGGGAGTTCAGTGTAGCCGCACCGATGGCAAAGCCTTTGCCCGTCGCTGCCGTGGTATTTCCAAGGGAGTCGAGCGCATCGGTGCGCTCACGCACATCAGGGGGAAGGCCGACCATCGTGGTGATACCACCGGCGTTGTCGGCCACAGGGCCATACGCATCAGTCGCCAGCGTGACACCGAGAGTAGACAGCATGCCCGCCGCAGCAAGCGCGACCCCGTAGAAGCTGCCAAAGTAAAATGCCGCAAGGATGGCACCTGCCACCAGCAGCACCGCAGGCCACGTGCTCAACATGCCTACGGCGAAACCCTGGATAATCGTGGCTCCCGCACCGGACTCGGAAGCCTGAGAGATCCCCTGCGTAGGCTTGAACTCATAGGATGTGAAGTAGCTGGTGCTCTCGCCGAGAATGACGCCTGCAACGAGGCCTGCGAGCATGGCCCAGAACAGGCTGATGCTTGCATCGAGCATGTAGATGATCAGGAAGGCAAACACGGCAGTGAGGATGGAGGCAGTCAATGTTCCCCTTCTCAAGGCACCAAGAAGTTCACCCATGTCAACCGTCTCGCCGACCCTCACTACGAAGCAACCGATGATGGAGGCCACCAAGCCACCCGCGGCGATGAGCATGGGCAGAAGCCATGCGGTCTCGTCGTCTGCGATGATGCCGGTAGAGACCACGACAACAGAAAGTGTCATCGTCGCGATAATCGATTCAACATATGACTCGAAGAGATCCGCGCCCATGCCTGCAACGTCACCAACGTTGTCGCCAACGTTGTCGGCAACGACAGCGGCGTTCCGCGGATCGTCTTCAGGAATCCCGGCCTCAACCTTGCCGACGAGGTCGGAGCCCGCATCTGCACCCTTCGTGAAGATACCACCACCAACCCTCGCGAACAGGGCCACCAGCGAAGCGCCGGTACCATAGGCAGGAATGACTGCGAGGAAAAACGGCTGCGTGTGCCACAGGAAGTACAGCAGGGCAATGCCAAGAATACCGATGCTGACAACCGTCAAGCCCATCACCGCACCGGCACGAAACGCGACCCTCAAGCCGCTGTTCAGGCCTTTCTGCGCAGCAGCGCACGTGCGCCCATTGGCACGAATAGCCATGTTCATCCCCGCATAACCAGCGGCCATCGAAGACACCGCGCCGAACACGAACGCTGCAGCGACCCTCCATCCCAGACTGGGCACTATCGCGAGGATAATTGCGACAATCACCACCACTATCGCGAGTGTCCGGTATTCGCGGTTCAGGAAAGCCTGAGCGCCTTCGCGAATCGCAGCGGACGTCTCGCGCACTGCCTGCGAACCCTCATCCTGGGACAGGACAAAGCGGGAGAAGTACGCGACGACAACGACGCCGATGGCGCCGACAATCACGCTAATCCACATCAGGTTCATAGCGACAAACCTCCTTCTGACATGAAAAAAGGCGACTCATCGACCTGAGCGCCCTGTTGCGGCTACTGGAATTGGACCATTACGTTCGTACACTTTAGGGACAGCAATTCTCTTTGTCAACCAAGTCGCCCTTCAAATTCCAAGAGCCTCGCCTCGAGTGCTTCCTGCCTCAGAGCGTTCGTCAGGTCTCCTCTCGTCCTCTCAATGAGTCCTCGCGCAGCATCAGAATTTCGTCTCAAACCGTGAGTGACGACATCGGGATAGTCCATTCCCATGAGGACCCCGTAGATTCCGTCCATGGTATCCAGCAGCGCCTCACACCGCGACGTATCGCCGCGTCTAAGGCTGTCCAGCATGAACCGCCTCAGCTCACCTACCACTTCGCCAAGACCGTTCAAATAGGCGGGGACAGCGACGTGCAATTCATCTGGTCCGGGAACATGTTCCTGCTGTATGAATGCAACCGTGAGACACGCCTCGGCATACTCTTTCTGTGCATCATGAACAAACCCTGCATGGCGTATCTCTTCGCTGTCTCTGACCACATTCAACAGCTCCTCGTTCAGCGCCGCGTTGGCCCGCAGGAACTGCGCAGCTTCCTCCGGCTGGCGACGGTGGATCGATCGGATGGCCTTACTACTATTCTGTACCATCTGTCGGCAGAGTGGCAAAGCCGACTCCCGTGCTCTATTCTGAATCGTGAAATACTCGTGCGCCCTGCCTGCAATAAGTTCAAGCACCTCTTCACTCATGCCCACAACTCCATTTTCAATCCTGCATGCACATTGCGGCGCACATCTCTCGCGCCGCAGCGTTCACATCTTCCCGCATCACAACGGCGCTGATCACCGCAACGGCATCGGCTCCAGCTTCGATAACCGCGGCGACATTCGTCCGGTCAATGCCTCCTATGGCAACAAGCGGCTTCTGGCCCACGCGTTCCTTTGCCATGCGGACAAGCTTGAGCCCAACGACTGTCGCCCCGTCCTTCCGAGCCGTCGGGAATACGGCGCCAACCGCGATGTAATCCGCACCATCGCCGACCGCGCGCTCGACTTCATCCAGCGTGTGACAAGAAACACCCACTATTGTGGTTGCCGGGACGACTCTGCGCGCGACTGCGACCGGCAGGTCGTCCTGCCCCACATGCACTGCCGGAGCCTTGACGGCGGCTGCAACGTCAACATGGTCGTTCACTACAAACAACACGCCGTTCTCCTCGCAAAGCGTGCTCAGCTCAGCAGCATCGCGATACACACAGTCTCGGGGGCTTAACTTGTCGCGAAGCTGAATGACCGATGACCCTCCCGCAATCGCATCACGCGCGACTTCCACCGGGGCTCTCTCCCCGATCGCCTGTCTGTCAACAATCACGTAGAGGCCGCGGACGCAACGCGCCGCATCGCGACGCAACAGCCCGGTTGCAATCCCTTTCTCGAGTTCATACACAGAGTATCGTATACGTTCAATCTCGATTGCATTGATGCCGATGCTCTCTGCTCCACGTGACAACTCTTCAAGCACCCGGAGGGACTCCTCGACCCTCTTGGCGTTGGCACGCACGACCGAGAGGAGGTCACGTGGCTTCCCGCCTGAGGCGGCTGGTGCTTCACGACCAACGTCCCGGGTCGAATCGCGCCCAGCCAGCAGCATGGCATCGTGGGGCATCGCCAGTCTGGCAAGCTCATGGCGCGCCCGTTTGCAGCCCCGGCTGTACGTTTCATTGTCGAGAATGAAGCGGGAGATATCCTCCAGAACCCTCAGCCCTTCAGAGGCGCGGTTAAGATTGGCATCGAGGAGACGAAACACGAGGGGCGACATTCGTCCTCACATTTTATCACTCGCCCTTTGGGCGGTCACTTGCCTGCTGTGGCAGCGATCCGTGACTGTAGAGGCTGTCTATCTCGACACCAAGGCCTTTCTCTCGAGCCGACTCGTACACCCGCCACGCGCAGATGACATCCTGAACCGCAAGGCCCGTGGTATCAAAGACAGTGATCTCCTTGTCCGACGTACGTCCAGGCTTGAAGCCCGCCACTATCTCGCCAATTTCTGCAACAATGTCCGCCTTGCGAACTATTCCCTTGGACACGGGAACATTTATCTCACCACTATGACTCGCCTGCTCCCAGTCATCAACTACTACCCGCGCTCGCCTGAGGATAGCGGCGTCAAGTTCCTGCTTGCCGGGAGCATCAGCGCCCACACAGTTGAAGTGCATACCGTCCGCGACCCATTCACTTTTGACAACAGGCCTCGTGCTTGGCGTCACTGTGACAACAACATCGCTGCCCTGGACAGCCTCGCCGGGTGCTCCGCATACTCTCGCCTCGATACCAAGTCGGCTTGAGGCAAGGTGTGCCAGGTTGTCTGCCTTCTCACGGACCACATCGTAGATAGCCACCCTCTCCAGTGTCATCACCCTTGAGATGGCATCGATCTGGTACAACGACTGATATCCTGCACCGATAAGGCCTAGCATTCTGGAGTCCGGCCGCGCAAGATACCTGGTCGCTACCCCCGATGCTGCGGCGGTCCTCATGGCCGTGATGCTGGTCCCATCCATTATGCAGATAGGCTCTCCGCTCTCCGGACTGACAAGCACGATAGTAGCCATCACGGTAGGCAGGCCGTGCGTCGAAGGATTCCGGGGATGGACATTCACAAGCTTGACGCCCGCCTGACCCAGCGCCTCCAGGTAGGCTGGCATCACGCGGAAATCGCCGTCATGTTCCTTGAAGAAGAGATAGCTCTTCGGCGGCATCTGGACCCGTCCGTGACCACGCTCGTTGAAGGCCCGCTCCACGAGGGCGAGCACCTCACCCATGTCTATTGCGCGAGTGACATCACTGGCCCTCAGCAGCTTCAGCATTGCTCCCATGCCTGCACCTCCTACACCAGAACAACAGCGGCGGGCAGCCATGGCTGCCCGCCGCACAAACGCCTTCACCGGCGTGCTGTCCATGCCCTATTCTTCCCAGCGTCCACCACCCCCCCGCCACTTGGCGAAACACCAGGACAAGCCGCCGATGAACACAGCCCACATGACTACCGCCGTCACCAGTGCTTCTGTTGACATGCGCTCACCTCCTACCGTTCCGACCGGCCACGGGTCTGCATTGCTCCGAGTATGAAGCTAAGTATGAGAGTGATGACAAGGACACCCCAAATCGCGTTGCTTGCCCACCTCGGATAGCCACCGTAGGAGTTCGGAATATCGTTCATGAAACCGCCATAGATGGCAACAAACAACAGGCCAACCGGGAGGATGACCTTGAGGACTACGTCGAACCACGGTCCAATGCGGAAGTCTGACGTCGCATTGACGAACTCGCGAAGCTTCCGCGCGGGGAAGACCCAGCCGACAACTAGACTGCTGATTGCGCCCGTCAGCAGGAGACCGTAGAACGACACAGCCCTGTCGAGAATATCAGGGCCCCAGTAGAGACCACCATTGGTCGTGAAAAGTATGCCTATGAGAAAGGCGACCAAGCATACACCAAACACCGTCTTCTTCCTGCTCCAGCCGAACTTGTCCATCAACGGCGACATCACGCCACCATACGCCAGAAAGTACGCCGAGGACAGACCGAGAAGGAACAGGCAGAGGAAGAAGATGACGCCGAAGAACGCATTGGCGCCGGGCAGCATGGATATGGCCACAGGCCAAGTGATAAACGCCAGGCCAACGCTCTGTGCACTAACCTCTTCAACAGGGACATTAAGGCTCTGCATTATGAATCCGACCACGCTGAACACCGCGAAGCCGGCGAAGAAGCTCGTGGCACAGTTGCCGAATCCGGTGATATACGCGTTGTTGTTAACGTCCCCCTGCCCCTTGATGAAGCTGCCGTATGCATACATGCCCGCCATACCCACGGAAAGGGTGAAGGCAATCTGGCTGAACGCGGCAAACCATACATTCCCGTCAGCAAGCTTACTCCAGTCAGTAGAGAGGTAGTAGTTGAGTCCATCAGTTGCGCCCGGCAGCGTCAGGCCACGCACCACCAGAATGGCAAGGAATGCCCAGGAGACGATCATGACCCACTTGGAGACAGGGCCGATCGATTCTGCACCACGGCTCACAACAAGTAGTATCAGAATCCAGACCACGGCGAGTGCTATCAGAAGTGGAATGACCGGAGTCCCGATTTCTGCAGGACCGCTTGAAAGCTGCAGAACAGTACCGAAAAAGTAGTCGGCGGCGCCTTGTGCCCCCGCTTCACCCATTCCCCAGGCGACCGTCGCCGCCGATACGATATAGCGCAGCGCCCAGGCCATAACCACCGCGTAATACGTGACAATGAGGAAGGCCACCCACACCGGCCACCATCCAAGCCATTCCCATTTCTTCCCGATGCCTTCAAACACACCCGGAGAACTGGAATTGAAGTACTTCCCCATCCCGTACTCAAGGATGAGCCAGGGAATGCCCATCACGAGCAATCCCACCATCCACGCCACGAGGAACGCGCCGCCACCGTTGGCATAGGTGAGATACGGAAATCGCCACAGATTCCCCAGACCTATGGCTGACCCCAGCGCGGCGAAGATGAAGAACCCCCGGTTGCCCCAACGTTCCCTCATCAATTCAGCCAATTGTTCACCTCCTTGATATGCTCAAATTAAGTCACGTCCGGCAGCTCGACCGGGTCTCCACAGCGTGAGACCTCTGCCGCACTGTGCATGTGACATGGATCCGGAGAATTATGTACACGTCTTTCCGCCGGGCAATGATGCGCAGAATCCCCAGCTTCTCGCCAGGGACAGGCGACAACCAGCCACCCTCTACCCCCGTGCACAGCAATACCCTTCGAGCGAAGACAAAAAAGTGCAGTCCCCCACTGCACGTATGAAGGTATTAACTCACCGTCAGTTTGTGTTGTCAATACCTAACAGCTTTCAACACAGCGTACCAATCTAGAGACGGCCTTTGTCTTTCATCGCCACCATGACCCGGCGTCGTGCAATCTGCTCGGCCGCCGCACGCGGCGTCAACTGGCCGGATGAGCTGAAGGCAAGTACCTCTTTCACATTCTGCCGTATGAGATCCCTGGCGGCGCGGAAGCTTTCTTCCACTGTGCCACGCTTCAGCTCCGTTGCCCCGGCAATCACACCTCCGCTGTTGGCAACGAAGTCCGGAATCACGAGAGTCCCCCTGCGTGCGAGGAACTCTTCTGCTTCAATGCTTGCAGGAATGTTGGCTGCTTCGACCACCAGCGATGCCTTGACTGCATCCACATTTGCCATTGTGATGACGTCAGGCCTCGCGCCGGGGATGAGGATATCGACGTCAAGGGCAAACAGTTCCTCGTCCGCTATCCTGCGTCCGCGGGTGCATCTGCGATTCCAGACCTTGGCTGGCCGCCCAGTAGCCCCATCCAGCACCAACAATTCATCGTATGTCAGCCCCTCTGGCGCATAGATGCCGCCATCGATGTCAGACACGGCAACCACTTTCGCACCCTTGTCTACCATCGCTCTGAAACAGGCCTGCCCCACCGCTCCGAATCCCTCAATCGCTACAGTACTGCCTTCTAGCGTGATGCCAATGGAGTCAGCGGCCACTTCAGCCGCCTCAACCACTCCGAAGCCGGTCACTCCAACTTCATCAAGCGGAATCCCCCCGAGTTCCCTATGTAACCCTATTGCTCGCCCTATCTGATCCTGGATAATCGCCATGCAGTGCTCGTTGGTACCCATATCCGGCCCCGGGATATAGTCGACGTGAGGTGCAAGCATCGACGCGAAGATGCGGATGATCTCGTCTTTCTTATCTGCGTCCGGCTCGCAACGTATTCCAGACTTGCCTCCACCATACGGTATCCCTGCCATGGAATTCTTGAGCGTCATGGCCCTCGCCAGTCTGAACACTTCTGCTGTTGACACATCCGGAGCCATACGCACACCGCCGACGGCGGGTCCCAAGGCTGTGTTATCGACCACAAGAATGGCCTTGACCCCAAGACGAGGTTGGTAGAAATGAACCACTTTCTCCGGGCCAATCTCGTCCGCAAACCCGAATATCTCCTCTTCCATGCCCATAGCCGCTGATCCTCCCCTGCCCAAAGGCGCTTCCGTCAACGGCAGCGCCAGCTGGAACAGCGGGAGACATGCCGCTGCCCCAACTGATGGATTGAATGGCGAGACCGTAACGATAGGACGCTGAATTGCAAACCGCTCATCCCCGCTCGCGAGCCCCCCTTCCGCATCTATCGCCGGGGAATAGTCCAAGGGAGCCCCTACGATTCCCTCTCGCATTCTATGCCTGCCGCTGCAGGTCGTCAATAGTCGTCCTCGACCAGAGCTATCGGCCCAGATGGTATACTTCTGCAGCATTGGGAGGGGTGACCGAGCGGCTTATGGTGACGGTCTTGAAAACCGTTTTCGCGCAAGCGAACGTGGGTTCGAATCCCACCCCCTCCGCCACCAACATCGACTCCTCCACGAAGGACCGTCAACCTGCGGCCAGGGAAGTCGTTCGGGGAACGTGAAGCTACACGAGTTCCAGTCAAAGAGGCTTCTTGCACAGTACGGCATTCCGGTACCGCCGGGGCTCACAGCTTCGACGCCGGACGAGGCACGAAGTCATGCCGCGACGCTCGGATGTCCGGTCGTATTGAAGGCCCAGATACATGCCGGCGGTCGCGGTAAGGCGGGTGGCATCGTCATCGCGGAGACTCCCAGGGAGGCAAAGAGCCTTGCCTCCAAACTCCTCGGCACCAGTCTACGAACGGCACAGACCGGTGTCCGCGGGCTGCCTGTCAAGACCTTACTCGTCGAGCCCGCTCTCGCCATCGCAAACGAGGCATATGCCGCATTCATGATTGAGCCCTCTGCAAAGAGGGTCGCGTGCGTGCTCAGTGCGGTTGGGGGAGCAGACATTGAGCTTATCGCGTCAAGTCGGCCCGAAGGCATTCTCTCGCTCACTTTCGACCCGGTGACTGGCATGCTTCAGTATCAGGCGAGAAAGGCAGCCGACTTCATCTCTCCACAGGGAAGCGAGAGAGAGGCAGTGGTTTCCCTGCTGATGTCTGCATATAGACTGTTCGTTGAGAACGATTGCTCTCTGCTTGAATTCAATCCTCTCGCGTTCACATCCACGGGCAAACCCGTTGTTCTCGATGCCAAGATAACCATCGACGACAGCGCCCTGTTCCGCCATGCCGACCTGGCAGAGTTGAAAGACGAGACACAGCTGGACCCGATCGAGAGGGAGGCCTCACGAATCGGCGTCAGCTACGTGAAGTTGGACGGCTCCATAGGTTGCCTTGTCAATGGCGCCGGCCTCGCCATGGCCACGATGGACCTAGTCGCTCTGATGGGCGGAAAGCCGGCGAATTTTCTCGATGTAGGCGGTGCAGCAACCGAAGACCAGGTAGCAGCAGCCCTGCACCTCCTCCTCAATGATCCTGACGTGAAGGTCGCATGGGTGAACATATTCGGTGGCATTCTCCGGTGCGACATCGTAGCCCACGCGTTGTTACGCACACGCGAGGCGCAGCCAACTACTCTGCCATTCGTCGTACGGCTACGCGGAACCAACGCAATCGAGGCCACCGAATTGCTCATGCGCGAGTGGCCAGACCTTATACTTGAGTCTGACCTCTCAGCAGCAGCGGAACGCGCCGTCAGAGCAGCGGGGGACTTCTCACGAGGGTGATCTCATGGTCCTGGTAGGCCACGAAACAAGGGTCGTTGTTCAGGGGATAACTGGCAGGGAGGCAACCTTCCACACAAGGCGTTGCATCGAGTACGGCACACAGGTGGTGGCCGGAGTCACTCCCGGTAAGGGAGGCACAAAGTGGGAAGGTACTCTCCCGGTCTTCAACAGCGTCGAACAGGCCGTCAGTTCTACCGGTGCAGCCGTGAGCCTCATCTTTGTTCCGGCCCGCTACGCGTCCGATGCAATAATGGAGGCTGCTGATGCGGGCATCCAAGTCATCGTGTGTATTACCGAGCAGATTCCCGTGTTGGACGAAGTCACATGGCATCACTATCTGAAGGGGCGCGACAACATCGTCATCGGCCCCAACTGTCCCGGCATCATTTCTCCGCCCGCAAGGTGTAAGGTAGGCATCATGCCCGGCAACATACACAGCCCCGGGAGAATCGGCGTCATTTCTCGCAGCGGTACATTGACGTACGAGGTTGTAGCCCAACTCTCAGAACAAGGGATGGGTCAGTCGACGTGCATCGGAATCGGGGGGGATCCTCTGCCTGGGCTCGATTTCGTACGAGCGCTGCGGTTGTTCGAGGAAGACGCAGATACCGACGCTGTAGTACTGGTGGGAGAGATTGGCGGCAGAATGGAGCAGGATGCCGCTGACTACATACGCTCCAGCGTAACGAAACCGGTAGTCTCTTTCGTTGCTGGAGCCTGCGCTCCACCAGGCCGCCGCATGGGCCATGCCGGGGCTATCGTTGGCGGGGCGATGAGCACAGCGGAGGCAAAAAGGTGCGCCCTCCACGACGCCGGGGTCACCATAGTCGACAACCCTGCGGACATAGGAGCCACCCTCCGACGTGTCCTCATAGAGCGAGGGCTGCTCTAATCACGGACGCTGCTTCCGGTATTTCGCGCGCCCTTCCTCATACAGATCACGACCTGCCGCATCATCGACAACCGTGACAGGAAAGCCCTCAACCTCGAGTCTCCTCACGGCTTCCGGGCCTAGGTCATCGTACGCAATCACCTCAGCTTTCTTGACGGTTAGGGAAAGCAACGCACCAGCACCCCCAACCCCCCCCAGAAAAACTGCTTTGTACCTGCAGAGTGCATCGCGGACAGCACGCGAGCGCGTCCCCTTGCCTATCATCGCCTTGAGCCCATGCTCAATAAGCCTCGGAGAGTACGGGTCCATGCGACTCGCCGTCGTGGGGCCAGCGGCTCCAATCGGCCGACCCGGCCGTGCCGGGGAGGGCCCCATGAAGTAAATGGTGGCTCCCCTCAGATCGAATGGGAGTGGCTCGCCACGGTCAAGGGTCTCCACCAAGCGTTTATGCGCGGCATCGCGTGCCACATACAACGTGCCCGTCAACAGCAGTCGGTCCCCGGCCCTCAACTCACTGACGATCTCGTCCGTGAACGGCAGCCTGATGCGTTTCGCTTCATTCATGACCTTCATTCAGATAATCGCCTCACCACGGCGAGCACTGTGACACTGGAGATTCACCGCCACAGGGAGACTTGCGATGTGGCAAGGGAACGTCTCAACATGCACAGCCAACGCAGTGACCGTGCCTCCATATCCCAGTGCGCCCACGCCGAGTGCATTAATGCTCGCAAGAAGGTCGCGCTCCAGAGCTGCATTCTCTGCATCAGGGCTCGGCTGACCAACGGGTCGCAGAAGCGACTTCTTCGCAAGCATCATGGTCTTCTCAGTGGTGCCTCCTATACCCACACCGACGATGAGTGGTGGGCAAGGATTGCCTCCTGCCTCGTCAACAACCTTCGTTACATAGTCGATGACACCCTCTCTCCCCTGCGCGGGC
>CAZODZ010000048.1:0-12793 GCA_964578745.1 uncultured Dehalococcoidales bacterium
CTCGCGCCCGGTCGTTGACAGAGAGCTCCTGAGTGTACGTGCTATAATCGGCCATAGCCGCACGGACGAGCGAGCAGGGCAGCTGATGAAGCACCTAAAGGTCATAGTCACCGAACCTGTCGACCCTGCAGGGCTTGCCTTACTCGCTGAGTCGACAGACCTGCACTATCTGCCGGACAGGCCAGGCACCCGGTTGCCAGACGTCATTACGGGCGCAAGTGCTCTCGGCGTACGTCTTGCACCCGTTACCGCAGAGCTCATGGATATGGCCCCGCACCTCAGAGTGATTGCCAAGCATGGTGTGGGCGTCGATAACATTGATGTGGAAGCGGCTACCGAGCGCAATATCGTGGTTGTAAGCACCCCGAGGGCCAATGCGGTCTCTGTGGCAGAGCACATCGTCTCGCTGATGCTCTGTCTCGCGAACCGGGTCTGCGCCGCCGATGCGGACCTCAAGAGCGGTACATTCCGCACACGTGAAGACTACGTCGGTGTCGAACTGCAGGGCAAGGTCATGGGACTGGTCGGCCTAGGGCGAATCGGCCGTGAAGCGGCCAGGATCTGCCGTGCCGGCTTTGAAATGAAGGTGGTTGCGTATGATCCTTTGCTCCCGCGGGACACGTTCGACTTGGCTGGTGTCACGCAGGCAACGACGCTGGATGGACTACTGTCCGAGTCTGATTTTGTTGCGCTTTGCGTGCCCCTGTCCGATGCTACCAGGAACATGATCGGTGTTCGCGAACTTGCCCTTATGAAACCGACGTCCTTTCTCATCAATACAGCACGTGGTGGTCTGGTTGACGAGGGTGCGTTGTATCGGGCACTACGCAGTGGTGTGCTCGCCGGCGCGGCTGCGGATGCCTTTGTACGAGAGCCGCCGTCTCGGGACAATCCGCTGCTCACCTTGGACAATTTCATCGCTACTCCCCATGTGGGTGGTGCCACGCGCGAGGCAATGCGACGTATGTCCCTCGACATGGCGGATGAGATAGTGAGGGTTCTGAGTGGGGCCCGGCCACAGTTCCCGGTGAATCCGGAGGTGTACAAGTGAGCTCGGTCACGAGCGACACGTCTCTGCTGCCGGTCTACCATATTCACCCTCTTCCACTCGTATCCTTTGTCCAGGACCTCGGAAGCTTCACATACGGTTTCAATCTCGGCACGAAGTTCGATCTGCCGGTGTTTTCCTGGTACATCGCGGGAGGAAATGAGCGGATACTTGTGGATACGGGTGCCGATGCGTATCATGCGAAGATGTATCGGGGGTTTGAAGCGCTCGACATATACACGTTCGAAGATGCATTGCTCAGGTATGGGCTGAAGCCAGCCGACATAGATGTAGTGATCCAGACGCATCTGATGTGGGACCACTGCGTGCATACCAGGAAGTGCACGAATGCACGGGTGATTGTTCAGCAGGACGAGCTCGAATATGCGGTGGCTCCGCATCCGATACAGGCGATGATGTATAGGCGCGAGCTGTTCATGGGGTTGAATCTGCAGCTTGTGAATGGGCATACCGAGATCCTGCCCGGCATTGAGCTGATACCCACGCCGGGGCATTGTCCTGGCTGTATGTCTGTAGGCGTCAACACGGAAAAGGGCAGAGCGGTAATCAGCGGCATGTGTGCCGTGGACGAGAACTTCAACCCACCGCTCGGTGTCCGGGAGTATATGCCCGTCATTCCACCTGGCATTCACCTTGATGCTGTAGAAGCGTTCAACAGCGCTCTGAAGATTAAGGGTATGGCTGATATCCTCATCGCGAGTCATGATCCGGCCCTTGTCAACGTTGAGACTATCCCTGATTGAGAAGTGCAGGAAAGGAAGAAGGCATGAAGCAGGACATCGGCTACCAGTTCAAGCAACTGCTGCAGCAGGGCCGAAAGGTGTTTGGTCCACTTATCGGCCCCGGCAATGACCCTGAGGCGACGGTCGCCGCTATACGAGAGTTCGGCTATGACTTTTTCATGATAGACAATGAGCATAGTCTTGTAGGCAAAGAGTCCATCTATACGTACATCCGTCTTGCGCGAGAGTACGAATTGCCCATCCTGATGAGGCCGGAGAACAATCAGGCTCCGCTCAGCCCGTACCTCGACTCGGGAATCCAGGGTCTGATGCTACCTCAAGTGGATAGTGTGGCCGAGGCATCATACGCCGTTGACTGCGCGTACTTTCCGCCGGTCGGGCATCGGGGGTCGGGCATCGGTATGAGTCCTTATCTGCTTGATGGCATGGATGCCGCAGTAACTCCGTTGTCGACCATGACCGAATATGTCAACCGTAATATGATGGTGTTGCCGCAGACCGAGAGCCTGACTGCCATAAAGAACCTGCCCCAGATACTCCGCCTTGAGGGTATTACCGGTACGGTTGTTGGTACACATGATCTTGCACTCGATATCGGAGAATTCAAGCCGGATATGCCGCGTGGGGTTGTCAACAGTCAACCTTTTGTCGAAGAGCGACTTCTTGAAGTGGTCGCCGCGTGCAGGGCAGCAGGCAAGGTCGCAGGTATCGGTGGCTTCGCACCGACAGGCTACGCAAAATGGGCCCGGCAAGGATATCAGTTCTTCACTCTCGGTTATGTGCGTGACAACAATGTGCGCAGGATGAAGCCGTTGCTTGATGAAGCGCGAGACCTCATAGGTTGAGGCTCGTCGAAGGTGATCATGGAGGTGACGAATGGCTGAATCGGATGAATGTGAGTACACGCTTCGGCTGGAGCAGAGGAAAGACACCTCGGTAGTGGGCCGTCTCTTGAACGGCGCGATTGACATGCATCTTCATTTTGAACCGGAGCCGTGGTTGACCCGCAGGTTCGATGCGCTTGAGACTGCGCTCCATGCGCGTGAGGCCGGTCTCGGGGGGTTCGTACTCAAGAACAGGACGTATTGCACGGAGGCGCTTGCCCAGTTGGTCCGCCGCCTGGTGCCGAGTGTCTACGTATTTGGTAGCCTTACTCTGGACGGCGAAGTTGGAGGTCTCAACTGTCGTGCGGTGGAAGGTGCCGCTGCCATGGGCACGAAGGTGCTTTGGATGCCCGTCTTCTACTCGTCGAACTCGAAGGCGGTTGTTGAGCGGAACTTCAATCTCAACCTTGGTGGAGAGGCGATTACAATAGTCGATACGTCTGGGAAGCTGCTCCCGGTGGTCAGTGACATTCTGCAGGTTGCGAAGGACCACGGCATGGTTGTCTGCAGCGGACACGTATCACCCAGAGAGGTGTTCGCATTGGCGGAGCAATGTTCGCGCATAGGGCTGGACAAGTTGATCGTCACCCATCCCTTGTCCACCATAGTTTTTGAAGAGGCCTTGAGCCTGGACGACGCGATAGCGCTTGCAAGTGGTGGGGTGTATATAGAGTACTGTGCACAACTCATATCGCCCACTGGTGATGGCCTGTCGCCGGTGGCTGTGCTGGAACATATCCGGGCTGTCGGAGCCGAGCACTGCGTGCTGACGACTGATCTTGGTGGCACTCCGCATCCGACCATTGCGGAAGGGATGAGAATGTTCATCAGTTCGCTGCTGAAGAAGGGACTTGCCGAGTCCGATATCGAGATGATGGTCAAGCGCAATCCCCGCTCCTTGCTCGACCTTCCCGCGCTGTAGCGCCCCTCTGCGTTTCAGGAGGCAGAGTTGAGAAAGAGCACTATTTCATCGCTTTGCCAGTTGGCGATCGCCAGGTCATCGCGCCCGTCTCCGTTGAAGTCCGCAGCTGTGGATGAGCTCGGGCCCTTGCCGGTTGGCAAGACCGCCTTGTTGCGGAACGTACCGTCCCCAGCATTTCTGAGCACAATCAGGCTGTGAGCGTATCCATCTACTACTGCGAGGTCAGTATGGCCGTCACTATCCAGGTCGAAGGGAGTGACCCAGCACGGACCGCTAGTACCGGTGAGGTAGTCTCCATCTCTCTCCAATTTGCCACCTCCGCGGTTCGCAAGGACCGTTATTGCCCCGCTCGAGTAGCGGGTGACAATCAGGTCTGATAGAGCGTTGCCGGTCAAGTCGGCAGCCGCGATAGACCAGAGTCCTGACCCAAGTTCCACGGACGAACGGGTGTTGAACCCCCCGTCTCCATCGTTCCACAGGATATCCACGCATCCTTCCGTGTATGAGGTTGTGGCGATATCGATGGCACCGTCGTTGTTCAGGTCGACAGGGATCGCACAGAATGGCTGTTTGTGCACTGCATATGCTTGACTTTCCCCGAAAGTGCCGTCACCTATGTTGAGCATCACACTCACGGAATTGACGTGGTAGTTCGGGCTCGCGATGTCTGCGACAGAATCTCCGTTGAAGTCAGCCACTGCGGTCACGTGAGGACCACCTCCGGTCGGGATGTCGATGCGGGAGGAGAACAAGCCGTTGCCATCGTTCAGAAGCAGCGTGAGGGTGCTGGTCCGCTCATTTGATACGACAAGATCGACATGTGAGTTGCCATTCAAATCTCCCGCCGCTACCCCGAAGGTGCCAGGGGAGAGAGAGTAGACTTGTGGTTTACCGAAACCCTCCTTGCCATGGTTTCTGATGACCGACAGCGTACCTGTGCCGGTGCTTGTCACCAGCAGGTCCGGCTGGTCGTCGCTATCAGTGTCCGCGGAGAGGATGATGAAAGGGTCGCTGCCGACATCAATACGTGCAGTCTCCTGCAGTACTTCAAGGCTGGCTTCGTAGCGAAGGCTGCGGGTGGAAGAAGGCGTGGTCAAGACCACAAGCATTACCACAACCAGTACCAGCAGGCCCGGCAGTAACCATCGCGACATGTCTCTCATCGTATCTCAATTCCTCGAGTCAGCGACAGTAGCGAACACCTGTTGACGTCGCGTCTGCAACTTCGAGATGGTGGATTTCCCCACCCTGCACGCTGCAGCTATCACTGACACAGAAAAGCAGTGGCACGTGGATTGTAGCAGCCCCTTACGCCTGCAGGAAACGACAGCGGAGAGGCAATGGTGCACTGAGTGAACCTGCACTCCTGGAAACGGCTGGCAACTCTCTGGTAGTGCAGGGCCTTCCAACATGTAGTGATGCCAGTGCTGACGAGGACCCTCTTTGTCTACGGTGTGCCCATGCCGGGTCAGTCGTCCGGGCGAACCGTTGCCTGTCATGTTGGCCTTACCTGTTTGCTTTGTGTCGTGCTGAGTGTTTGTAACCGTGTGGTTTGAATCGACACCCCGCTGGTCCTGTGCTACCATGCCGCACCTGCGGAGACCGCTCGCTGCGAACACGCACTGCAGTGATGGTGATGCCAAGGAGGTATGAGAGATGCGTTTGCTGGCGCGTTTGGAACTCAAGAATCTTATTGACAGGCCCGGTGATGTCGGCGTCTCCATCTATCTCCCGACTCAGCGTACCGGCGACGTCGAGCAGGGCGCGATCCGCTTGAGGAACCTTGTCCGGCAGGCTTCGGACAAGCTCGAAGCAGCCGGGATGCGGAGTCCTGA
Source organism: uncultured Dehalococcoidales bacterium (assembly GCA_964578745.1). Taxonomy (GTDB): domain Bacteria; phylum Chloroflexota; class Dehalococcoidia; order GIF9; family AB-539-J10; genus SKVJ01. Next base: position 5,454 of record CAZODZ010000048.1, read on the forward strand.
AGTGGCACGGATTCTCGAACCGGCTCGGGCACTTGTGGAAGACCCATTGTTCTGGCATAAACAGGCGGATGGCCTTGCCCTCTTTCTATCTAAAGACCAGTTTGTGTACTATCGCTTGCCGTACACGTTCGCTGAGCGCGTCGTCGTCTCGTCGCTGTTTCACGTGAGCCCGTTGATTCCACTGTTCAGTGCCAGTGGGATGTACTATGTTCTCGCGCTGAGCCAGAACCACGTGCGTCTGATACAGTGCACGAGGGATGCAGCGTGGGAGGTCACTCCTGACAGCGTGCCTGAGCGACTGGCCGATGCGTTGCAGTACGACGATTTCAGCAAGGAATTGCAGTTTCGCAGTGCTCCTGCGGCCAGCCCGGCAGGCAAGAGCGCTATGTACCATGGGCATGGTGAGGGCAAAGACGTCGCCAAGGACAACATACTCCGATTCTTGCGAGTGGTGGACAGCGGAATAAAGGAGGCCCTCAACAACGCTGGTGCTCCGCTGGTCCTCGCAGGCGTTGAGTACATGCGGGCGCTGTACCGGGAGGTGAATTCGTATCCCCATCTGGTGGAAGATGGTGTCGAGGGTAATGCCGACGAACTGAGCGCTGCCGACCTCCAGCGTGCCGCGTGGGGAAAGGTCGAGCCGTATTTCACACGGGCGCATGATATGGCAGTTCGACGATATGGGGAGGGTATCCCACTCGGGCTCACAAGGAACGTGGTCGACCAGGTGGTGCTTGCAGCCGCAGACGGGCGCGTGTCCGTGCTCTTTGCCTCCATGGGAGCTCAAGTCTGGGGCCGCTTCTCACCTGAGGACAGAAGGGTCGAAGTCCACAGAGAATACCGTCAGGGAGATGAGGACCTCGTCGATGTAGCCGTCGTACGTGCACTTGTCACGGGTGCGGACACATACGTTCTCCCTGCCGAGAAGGTGCCGGGGGGCGCGGCGGTTGCTGCGCTGCTGCGGTACTAGGTGGGTCTGGCTTGTGCGTGGTTCTCACAGGCGTTCGTACGCTATACTCTTGTTGCTGAGGGTACCACTGTCACCATGTCAGAACCAGATGATGAGACTGTGACCATCTACTGCGACGGAGCCTGTTCCGGGAACCAGTTCCATGGTAACCGTGGGGGGTGGGGTGCCATACTATCCTACAAGGATACCTTGAAGGAGATTCGCGGCGGAGAACGCAACACCAGCAACCAGCGGATGGAGTTGACAGCGTGCATCAAGGCGCTTGAGCGATTGAAAGGGAACGGCCGCAATGTGGTCGTCTTTTCGGACAGCGCCTACCTGGTCAATGGTATGAACCAGCGCTGGTACGAACGTTGGCGGCGGAATGGCTGGCTCAATTACAAGAAGAAGCCGGTCGAGAACAGGGATTTGTGGGAGCGTCTGATTGCGTTGACGAGTAGGCACAACGTGGCCTTCAGAAAGGTTGCCGGCCACAGCGGCGTAGGTCTTAACGAGCGCGCTGATGCATTGGCGCGACAAGCCATCGCCGAACTCTGACCTGCGGCTTAGCGGGTCTGCCTTCGGCGCAAACGGGTCTTCAGCATGCGTACAAAATCACGGAACAATTCGCGCTCCTCGTTGGACAGCTCTTCCCAATCATCGCGGAAGAACAGTCTCAGTTCGGGATCGCGGACAAGTTCCTGTCGCGGGACTGAAGGTGCTGTGCTCAGGTAGCCGGCTGCCCGCAGCATCTCCAGCTCCGGCACACCAAGGGCGTTGGCCAAGGCCCGAAGAGTGCGAATACCGGGTAGTGTCCTGCCCGTCTCGACGTGTGCAAGAAAACCGTCACTCACCCCCACCTCGCGTGCAAGGTCACGCTGGGTCTTGGGAGGCTGAAAAGCCAGTCTCCACTTGCGCACTTGGGCTCCAAATTCCTTGTATCTGAACTCGGTCATCTCTCGGCCACCTGATGTTTAGTGTGAATATGATTCTACCATACTTATATAATAAGATTCAAGTAGTTGGCCAAAGCCTGCTTCAGTACACTGTTGCAACAAACCAGATAATGTAGACTACGTCCTCGGGGTCCGATGATAACTGTCAGGCATCTTTCCAAGCAGTTCAAGGAAGTGAAGGCGCTTGACGATGTGTCCTTCAGCGTCGGTGAAGGAGAAGTATTCGGCTATCTGGGACCTAATGGCTCTGGTAAAACCACCACGATCCGGCTGCTCCTCGGGTTGCTGAAACCTACGGCGGGAGCGGCCCTTCTGTGGGGCAAGGACGCGGGCTCCGACCCGGACATTCGTCGCCGTATTGGTGTTCTTCTGGAGAGTGACGGGCTCTACCCGCGACTGAGTGCATACGACAATCTATCCTACTTCGCTCGCCTCTACAGCGTGAGAAACCCTGAAGGGCGCATCAATAGCCTGCTGGACTTCGCCGGGCTCAGTGAGCGTCGTAACGACAAGATCGGTACGTTCTCGAAGGGTATGCGCAGGAAACTGGGACTGGTCCGGGCCCTGCTGCATTCTCCGGACCTCCTCGTACTGGATGAGCCGACGTCCGGTCTTGACCCTGAAGCCCAGAAAATGGTGCGTGACCTCATTCTTACACTATCTGCTCGATCGGGCATCACCGTATTCCTCAACTCACATGACCTTGACGAAGTACAGAGGATCTGCGGCCGGGTAGCCATTCTGCAGAAGGGTCGTTTGCGGGCACTTGATACGTTGAAGAGGCTGCAATCTGCCTCGTCGCAAAACGGAGTTGATTTCCTATTAGCTGACTCGAGTCGACTCGTCGAAGCGCGCGATGTTCTCGCTGATGTCCGTGGCGTCGAGGCTGTGTCGCTTGGAGACAACGGAGTAAGGGTTACGCTCGGCAACGGTGCAGGTACAGCTGAACTGGTGGCAGCTCTCGAAAACAGAGGCATAGAGATAGACGAAGTGCGCAAGTGCCGCAGGTCGCTTGAGGAAGTGTACCTGGATATCATCCGGCAGGAGGAAGAATGACCGGCGCTGCCATAGTGTTCCGCAAGGAGCTGACCGAGCTGGCGACGACTCGCAGTACTATCTTGACGGGTATCGGATTTGCGGTGTTCTTCGGCGGCATGTACTCGCTGAGGGTTGGGGCTGGGGGTCCTGTACCGCTTGCGAAGTCGCTTGGAAGTATGCTCTTCTTTCTTACGTCCCTCATTGGACTCTTCCTCGGTTACACAATGGCAGCCCAGGTGTTTCTTCGTGAGAAGACGGATGCGGTCATTGAGACTCTTCTCTGTGCACCCATCCGGCTCGGCGAGATCTGGCTTGGCAAGACGGTGGCCGTGGCGGTATTTGCAGACCTGTTTGCGCTGTCGGCAGGGGTACTGATGTCAGTGATCGTGAGTCTCCGTGCCGGCTCGCTGGCGACCGCACCTCCCGAGGTCATATTTCATGTGCTCGTCGGGGTGCCTCTGCTCACGGCATGTCTGGTGGGATTGCTTGGTTTCGCGCAACTGCTACTGGGAATGAAAGAGAACCGCATCATAGGACTCGCACTGTTCGTTCCCATCTTCGCGGGGTTGTACGGACTGGGGTACACGTCGGCGGGCGCGTTTGCTGTCTCGTGGAACAAGGTCCTGCTGTTGTCTTTGGTGGCGGTGGCTGTGCTCGCACTGCTTCTGCGTGGATCGCATCATATCAGTAGGGAACGGATCGTGACGTCGCTCCCATAGAAGGCTCAACTGGCTGGTTGAAGCCCATCATGGGCCATGTCATCTCGGCGCCATTGCCCCGAGGCAGGCATCTCGAGGAAGGCAAAGGCTGCATCAATGGCCGTAGCTGGCGAATGCGGGGTGATGAATTGACCGTCGCGCACAGCATGCTCGTTGAGAACGGGGGTTTCCGTACACGTCAGTTCAGTACGCTGCCTTCTGTCAGGGAGGTGACAGGTTGCCGCGCGGCGGCCGTGTAGAACCCCGCTCCTGGCCACCGGCAGTGCGCCTGTACAGACGGCTGCAACCGGCTTGCCCTGTGCGGCTAACCGGCGGAAGACCTCCACGAACTGGTCGGAGTATGTGTCCTCAGAGAATCCGGCGCTTTCTAATCCTTCTGGAATGGCCAGGGCGTGGAACCCTTCTCCCTCCGGTCCGTCGAGTTGCAGCTGTGGCACGACAGTCAAGCCGAAGGTGTATCGCAGCTGAGGGCGCAGGCCTACCGTGACTACGTCGATCTCTTCGTCTCCAAAAGTGTTGGCGAAGCCAAGCACGTTGGCGAAGGCAGCAGCTTCGTAGGCTTCGAGACCGTCTGAGAGAAGCAGCAGGACGCGTTTCATGTCCACCTCCTTTGCGTTGGGTCCGGAGACTCGTATAGAGGTTGTCAACAAGTCGGAACGGGTGCAGGCGTAGCTGGCGCGTTGCATGGAGAGTGCGGACGAGTGCTGGGGGTGACGGACCAAGTCAGGAGCGCAGGCAGAGGGGATAATACAAGCCGAGTGAAGGTTCTGCAGGGAAGAGACTCCACCGATGAGGCGTGGTCTCATGAAATGAGGCTACCATCACTCAGTTCCTGCGTCAACAGCGCTCAACCTCCGCGTTGCGGCGGGAGTAGCTTTCTTGACACCCAGGACAGCCTGAAATATGCTTTGCCGTACGGCTTCATGTTGTTCAGCTGTTGCGAAGCCGTTGTCAGAGACTCGAGTCTTGCGCAGCGCTTTACCAGGGGTGTGTGGTAGCGGCGTTCGCCACCCTGGAACCAGGGAGATGTATACTTGTGGGTGCTTGTGTCGCGCGTTCCGATGGTTGAGGTCGCTGGATACGCGATGAGGCTGCCCCCAAGCGATTCAAAGGGTAGATGAGTAGAAGGCGTAATAGGAACAACGGCGGGCTCAATCAGCACTCGCGCAGAGCAGAGCCACCAGTGCCGGGGACACCGCAAGGAGAGGATGTGCGCGAAGGTGTGGTCGCGCTGCATCTCCGCAGCAGGAATCCACTTAACGCGTTCACTTCGTATGTGATTCGCGGCCAGAAGCACGTTCTTGTCGACCCCGGCCCGCCGGGTCGTGCCGGCGAACTGCTTGAACAGTTGTCTCGACACCGTATTTCGCTCGGGGATATCGGGCTCATTGTCATAACCCATGGTCATGCAGACCAATTCGGCAATGCGGCCAGTTTGAAAGAGTGGACACAGGCGCCGGTTGCAGTGCATGAGCTGGACGCAGAGTATGTTCACTGGGGCAGTGCCCCTGTGCTGAAACCGGTAACGAAGCTCGGGACGATTTTTCGTTCTTTTGTGAGAACAAAGGCGGTTCCTGTTGAGCCAGACATCATACTGTACGATGGCGACAAGCTCGGTCGGTATGGTGGTCGGGGGCGGGTCATCCTGACCCCAGGTCACACAGCCGGCTCTATCTCAATACTCCTGCCCGATGGGACATGCATCATCGGTGACTTGCTCATGCGTGGACTGCGAGTTGGTTCACTCTCATATCCTTGGTTCGCTGAAGACCTTTCCCTGCTTAGAGAGAGTCTGCGCCGCATTGTTGCGGCGGGGGCGACCAACCTTTTGCCCTCTCACGGTGCTCCTTTCAGTGTCGACAGTCTCCTGAGAGTCTTTCCGTGGCTGGAGAGTGGTGCTGAGACTTCAACGGCGCCGGAGCTAGGCGACAGGGGACCCAGAAGACCCAGGTCACGTCGCAGGCGGCATCCGCGAAGGGGAGGACAGGCGCAGAATGGCTCGCAGGAGTCAGCGACGGGGTAATCGCTGCTACAGCAGTCGCGCCATCAATCTGGCGTTGACCACGCCCTGGTCGCCATTATTAGTGTTGAATAGAACGTGGACTTGGCGTGCTGCCTCAGCGCAGGTCGCGATCTTCTTGGCCCATGGCTCCAGTTCCTCCTGGCTGTAGTAGTAGTTAAAGCGGTCCACTGCCTTGTTTCGTTTGGCCCTCCATGCTGTGGCATTCCGCCCGTGAAAACGCACTACTGCGATGTCTGCGGTAACTTCTGCAATTGGCGGAATGCTTGAGTCGAAACCCTGTGGCCCATCAACGCATACGAAGGCAAGTCCATTGTCTCTGAGAAATGACATGGTCGTGTCTCGGTTCCGGTCTGACAGCCACAAGCCGTTGCGGAACTCGACAGCAAGCGCGTGTGTCTTCAACTGCTCCTTACACGTGAGAATATGGTCCATCTGGCGTACTCCGGGCAGGAACCACTCAGGGAATTGAAACAGAACGACGCCCAGCTTTCCCGCAGACTCAAGTGGAAGAAGCACGTCCTCAAACCGAGCCCATAAGTGGCGGAGTATCTCAGGAGGTATGTCCCTGTAGTAGAAGCGTTGTTTCTTTCCAATCTCCTTTGGCAACGCACCCCGCAAGTCGCGCGGCAGTGCGTGAGCTTCTGTCGGGTGTTGCGTGAAGAGGCGGAATGCCTTGATGTCGAACAGAAATCCGTCTGGGGTTCTCTGTGCCCACAGAGTGGCGGTTTGGCGGTCGGGCATGGCGTAGTAGCTGCTGTCGACCTCTACGACGTTGAACTGACTCGCGTAGTATGCGAGCCGGGCCTCGGCCGTTGTCGTGTCCGCCGGATAGAACGTGCCCGACTTGATAAGAGTCGGGTCTGTCCACGAGCATGTGCCTATCCTGATATTTTCCATGCTAAACCAGTCCTTCGCTTCCAGTCTAGCGTTCTCCTGTGCCAGTCGACAAGCGTATTCCCGCTTAGTTCTGGTGAAGGGCAACCGCCCTCTGGACGTGAGACGATGCTACTGCATGTACGGGCTCACGACAGTTAGGAGCCATCGCTTTTCACGCAGGATGGTGGCCGGTCAAGAGCAGTGGCAGCGCGACCGCAGCCTTCAGACCCTGCGGGTGCGGAAGATGAGGACGATGACCACGATTATGAGGATCGCGGCCAGCGCGATCACGACCCAGACCCAGGTGGGGGTAGGTTCAGGCTCGGGGAAGTTGATGATGGTGTCGGGCACCTCGGGAGGAGGAGTCGGCTCCATCATGGTCCTGAAGGTGGCGGTGTCGGAGGAGCTGATGACAGCGCCGTCCTTGAGGGCATCGACCTGCCAGGTGTAGGCGGAGTCGTAGTCGAGCTTCTCGGTGAGGACGACTGAGGTGAAGTCACCGGAGGCCGAGGAGACCTCGGCGCCGGAGGCATCCCAGAGTGTCATGGAGTAGCTGTCGGCATCCTTGACGCTGGTCCATGTGAAGACGACGTTCTCGAGCGGAACGTTGGTTGCGCCGTCATCGGGTGCTGTCAGCTCGATAGCGCCACCGGGGCCGGTAGCGACGGTGAAGGACCACTTGTCGGACCACTGCGAGCGGTAAGCCTCGTTGGTCTCGGCTACGCGGGCCCGCACGCGCCAGAAGTACTTGGTGCCGCAGTCCAGTGTGCCCTTGGGGA
>CAZODZ010000049.1:0-12299 GCA_964578745.1 uncultured Dehalococcoidales bacterium
CCCGCTTCAAAAGCCGTCCTCGAAGAGATGTACAGGACAGGCAGGCAGCCCGCCACCATCGTCAAAGAGAAGAACCTCGGACAGATAAGCGGCTCCGACGAGGTGCTGGAAATCGTACGAGAGGTCATTCGCGACAACCCGAAAGCTGTTGAGGACTTCCGCCAAGGAAAGTCACAGGCCATCACATTCCTCACGGGCCAAGTGATGCGCATGAGCCGTGGCAGGGCGAACCCTGGGATCACGAAACAACTGCTCGAGCAGGAACTTGGTGCCTGACCCTCTCCAACACCAGCAAGCACGCGTTTTTCACATACCGGCAACCACGCCGAAACAATCCGGAAACATTGGGCCATCACAATAGTGCACAAACGGGCACACGCTCCACAGAGGCAGATCCGAGAGTTCGCAAGGAGGAACACAATGGCCAAGAGAAATACAGATGAAGCCAAGGAATACGTGCTGAAGACAGCGAAAGAGCACGACGTCAAGTTCATCCGTCTCTGGTTCACCGACATCCTTGGCTTCCTGAAGAGCTTCGCAATAACCATCGAGGAACTCGAAGGCGCACTGGAAGAAGGTATGGGCTTCGACGGTTCATCCATCGAGGGATTCGCACGCATAGACGAGAGCGACATGATGGCGATGCCCGACCCCGAGACATTCAGACTGTTGCCGTGGAGGCCGAGGGAGCATCACACGGTGGCGCGAATGTTCTGTGACATCATCAAGCCAGAAGGTGAGCCATTCGAGGGCGACCCGAGGTACGTACTGAAGAGAAACCTGCAGCGCGCAGCCGACCTCGGATACACGTTCTATGTCGGACCCGAGCTGGAGTACTTCTATTTCAAGGACAAGTACAGTACCCAGGGTCTTGACGAGGGCGGGTACTTCGACATGACACCGCTCGACGTGGCCACTGATCTGCGACGAGAGACGGTGCTGATGCTTGAAGAAATGGGTATCGGCGTCGAGTACTCGCACCATGAGGTCGCCGGCAGTCAACACGAGATCGACATCCGCTACACAGACGCTCTAACGATGGCGGATAGTGTGATGACGTACCGCCTGGTGGTCAAAGAGATAGCGCTGGAGCACGGAGTCCACGCGACCTTCATGCCGAAGCCGGTGTTTGGCATCAACGGCAGTGGCATGCACACCCACCAGTCGCTCTTCAAAGACGGCCACAACGCCTTCTTCGATGCGACGGGCCAGTACGGCCTCTCGGACGTCGCGCGGGCGTACATCGCCGGCATCCTGAAGCATGCACCGGAGTTCACATCGGTGACCAACCAGTGGATAAACTCCTACAAGCGACTCATCCCGGGTTACGAGGCCCCAGTCTACCTCTCTTGGGCGCGGCGCAACAGGGCCGACTTGGTGAGGGTTCCTGGTTACAAGCCAGGCAAAGAGAATGCTACCCGCATCGAGTTGAGGTCTCCAGACCCGGCTTGCAACCCATACCTGGCATTCTCAGTGATGCTTGCCGCGGGCCTCGAGGGAATCGAAAGGGGATACCCGTGCCCAGATCCAGTCGAAGAGAATGTGTACGTGATGAGCGCTGAGGAGCGGGAGAGGCGCGGCATCGGGACTCTCCCCACAAGCCTCCTCGAGGCGATCCAGCTCACCGAGAAGAGTGAGGTCGTCAGGAAGGCGCTCGGTGATCACGTGTTCAATGCGTTCATCGCCAACAAAAAGCTGGAGTGGGACGAGTACCGCACACAGATTACTGATTACGAACTGAAGCGATACCTTCCCGTGCTGTAGTCCACAACCTGCTACAATAGCATGCAGGCCGCGCACCACGCGGCCACATCACGAGAGTAGGTGTAATGCAACGAATCAGCAGGCCGGGCAGACGCAAAGCGGCGACTGTCCGGGTTGCCCTTGCCCAGATTAACAGCACAGTCGGCGACCTCGGCGGCAATACTGCCCGCATTATCGAGTGTATCCGGGAAGCCGACGCACGTGGAGCCGACCTGGTAGTCTTTCCTGAGCTGGCGATCTGTGGCTATCCACCCGAAGACCTCCTCCTTCGCCCCCGCTTCATTGACCAGAACCTCACCGCGCTGCGTAACATTGCGAAGAACACGCATGGGCCAGTTGTCTTCGTGGGCTTCGTCGACAGCGACACTGACGTATTCAACGCTGCAGCTATCATTCACGACGGTCACATTATCGGCACGTACCACAAGGTGTTTCTGCCGAACTACGGTGTCTTTGACGAGAACCGGTACTTTCGCGCCGGCCGCGAATGCCAAGTCTACAACGTGGCCGGGATAGGGGTTGGAGTCACTATCTGTGAAGACATCTGGTACGAGGGCGGTCCCGCGAGTGTCCAAGCGGCAAACGGCGCGGAAATCATCGTGAACCTCAGTGCCTCCCCTTACCATTTGGGCAAGGGAGACAGCCGACAGCAAATGATGGCCACACGCGCACGGGACAACGTGTGCGTATTTGCAATGTGCAACCTCGTCGGTGGACAAGACGAGCTGGTCTTCGATGGAAACAGTCTGGTGGTTGACGAGCGGGGTATCGTGCTCGCCCACGGCAGGGTGTTTGAGGAAGACATCGTGTACGCGGATGTCCACATGGAATCCGTCTTCCGCGCCCGTCTGCATGATCCCAGGTGGCGCAAGACAGAAACCTTCATCGTAACCCAGTCACTCACACCAACCGTGATAGATGTCACCCAAGAGCTCACATCACGACAGCGCGAGCCGCTTCCCGCCTACCCGGATACCCGCACGGAGACGACCGACGACGTCTACAAGGCACTCATCCTCGGGACAGCAGACTACGTACGGAAGAACGGCTTTCAGAAGGTCGTCATCGGCATGTCGGGAGGGATCGATTCTTCCCTGGTAGCAAGTATTGCCTGCGACGCACTTTCTCCGGAGAACGTGACGGGTGTATGCATGCCATCTCGGTACACGACCCAGCAGAGCATTGACGACGCCCGGAAGGTCGCGGCAAACCTCGGCATCCAAATGTACTACATACCGATCGAGCCTGCGTACTCCACATTTCTCGAATTGCTCTCCGAGTCGTTCAAGGGCTGCCAAGAGGACGCGACCGAAGAGAACATCCAAGCGCGTGTGCGAGGCATAATACTCATGGCTCTCTCGAACAAGTTCCGCTGGCTGGTGCTGACAACCGGAAACAAGAGCGAGATGGCCACCGGTTATACGACTCTGTACGGAGACATGGCAGGAGGATTCGCCGTCCTGAAAGATGTTCCGAAGACGCTCGTATACCAGCTCGCCCTCTATCGCAATCGGATGGCCGGCTACGAGCTTATACCACAATCGATAATTGACCGCCCCCCTTCCGCCGAGCTACGGTACGACCAGAAGGACGTCGACAGTCTACCCCCATACGAGATACTTGATCCCATACTCAAGGCATACGTAGAAGACGACCGTAGTATCGCGCAGGTTGTTGCTCTCGGCTACGAGCGGGACATAGTGGAGAAGATCGCCTCGCTCGTGGACTGTAGTGAGTACAAGCGCCGACAGGCCCCGCCGGGCATCAAGATCACGACGCGGGCCTTTGGTAGAGATCGACGCCTTCCAATAACCAACAGATTCCGCGGCTAGACGTGCGCAGTACATGTGCAGGTCCAGAGCATGCAGGAGTGGAAGATGACCGAGAAAGCGTATCTGGTGTTCGAGGATGGCACGGTGTTCGAGGGCGCCGGCTTCGGCGCGCGCACTACGACCACCGGCGAAGTCGTCTTTGACACGAGCATGACCGGTTACCAAGAGATGCTCACCGACCCTTCCTTCGCCGGCCAGTTGCTGACGCTGACCTACCCTCTGGTAGGCAACTACGGCGTCAATGCCCGTGACGATGAATCGGCGCAGGTACAGGTGCGCGGCCTCATCGTGCGCGAGCACTGCAGCACTCCCAGCCATTTCGAGTCGACCAGAACACTTGATGAGTATCTTTCGGCTGCAGGTGTTCCCGGCATCTCCGGCATAGACACCCGTGCGGTCGCGCGGAAGCTGCGGTCATCTGGTGTGATGATGGGTATGCTCACACGCGAGATGTCTCCTAACGAGGCACTTGAGGCCCTCCGTAACGCGCCCAAATACGACAGCCAATTGCTCGCCCAAGGGGTCTCGACAGCCGAGCCATACGAATGCAACACGATGTCGGACCACGATGTGCTCAAGGTAGCCCTGCTTGACTGCGGCGTCAAGAGGAGCATCATCCACTTCCTCAACTCGGTGGGCTGCAATGTGACTGTGCTTCCATTGTCCACGCCAGCCGATGAGATAGCGGCACTCAAGCCCGACGGTATGCTTATCTCACCCGGCCCCGGAGATCCATCACATCTGGTGACAGTGGAAGAGACCATACGCAGCCTGCTCGGGAAGTTGCCCATCATGGCTATCTGTCTCGGTCATCAATCAGTCGCACGTGCCCTGGGCGGAAAGACTTTCAAGCTGAGGTTCGGACATCACGGGGGAAACCATCCCGTCAAGGACATCAAGACTGGAAGAGTGACGATCACGACGCAGAACCACGGCTATGCCGTTGATGATTCAGTCCTACCGTCAGGCTTGGAAGTAAGTCAGTTCAATCTGAACGATGGCACTGTTGAGGGGCTCACTCACCGCGACTTCCCGCTGCTTTCGATCCAGTACCATGCCGAAGGTACGCCCGGCCCGAAGGACAACAATTACCTCTTCGAGCGCTTCGTCGCGATGATGCGGGCGTGACTGAAATCCAGTTGACACCTTTGAAGATACGACGATAAGGTAGACCGAACAATGATACGGGACAAGTGTGCCGTATTCGGTACAGTAGCGCCATCACAGGACGTAGCGCGCCTTGTCTTCTTCGGTCTTTTCGCGCTGCAGCACCGCGGTCAGGAGAGCAGCGGCATCGTAGTCACCAACGGGGCTAAGTTGAAACGTCATGCTGATACCGGACTCGTGTCGCAGGTCTTCGACGAGGGCTCGCTTTCGGCCCTTCAGGGCTTCGCCGGAATCGGCCACAACCGCTACTCCACGACGGGGTCGAGCACGCTCGCGAATGTCCAACCCGTCGTGGTGAAGGGCGAGGCGGGCACCCTCGCACTGGCACACAACGGCAACGTGGTGAATGCGCCCGAACTCCGGCAGGAACTGGAGGAACACGGGCTCATCTTCCACACCAGCACAGACTCGGAAGTTATCGCAACCCTCATCCTCGTCTCCCCCGGCCACACGTGGTCGGAGCGTGTCGCCTCGGCATGTCGTCGCCTTATCGGCGCCTACTCCATGGCGCTGCTCGCCGAGACAGGTGAGCTTATCGCCGTTCGCGACCCCATGGGTGTACGGCCGCTGTGTCTCGGACACATCGGCGATGCAGCTGTCATAGCGTCAGAAACATGTGCCCTTGACCATATCGGCGCTACCTTCGAGCGCGACATACGGCCAGGAGAGATACTCTCTTTCACACTCAAGGGGACTGACAGCCGCCCTATCCTCGAACAGAAACGGCATGCCTTCTGTGTCTTTGAATACATCTACCTAGCGCGCGCCGACAGTATCCTCGACAGCCAGCTCACGTATGAGGTCCGGCAGCGGATGGGAGCAAGCCTTTGGTACGAGTACCCGGTCGATGCCGACCTCGTAGTCAGTGTTCCTGATTCGGCAACACCTGCGGCGATAGGCTTCGCACTTGAGTCAGGCATTCCCTTCGTCGAAGGACTGCTCAAGAACCGCTATGTCGGGCGTACGTTCATCTCCCCCGATCAGCGGCTTCGAGACCTCGGCGTCCAGCTGAAATTCAATCCCGTTACCGACATGATAAAGGGCAAGCGCCTCGTGGTCGTGGACGACAGCATCGTGCGAGGCACAACTACACCACATGTGGTCAGGCTCTTGAGACATGCCGGCGCCAAGGAGATACATCTGCGCATCTGCGCACCACCCATCCAATACCCCTGCTTCATGGGAGTCGATATGGCAACACGAGAGGAGCTTATTGCCAGCCGGAAGACGGTCGACGAAATACGACAACACGTAGGAGCGGACAGCCTGGGCTATCTGAGTCTTGATGGCCTGCTACATGCAGTGCAGCGCCCGCAGGGAGAGCTCTGTACGGCCTGTTTCACCGGCGACTACCCTATCCCCGTCCAGATGGGCCTCGGCAAGTTCGCTCTGGAGGCAACAGCATGACTCATTCTCGGGCCCGCATTGGAGTACTTGCCCTCCAAGGGTCGTTCGCCGAACATGTGAGGTCGCTCCGCAGGGTCAGCGCAGATGCCTTTGAGATCCGCATGCCTGAGCAAATCGAAGAAATCGACGGCCTCGTGATACCCGGAGGAGAGAGCACAACGATACTGAAGCTCGTGGACCTTTACGGCCTTCGCGAGCCCCTGCAGCAGCACATACGTGCGGGACTGCCCGTGCTTGGGACTTGCGCTGGTGTCGTCTGCCTGGCAACGCAGATATCGAGCCACAACATGACACCCCTTGGAATGCGAGACATCGTGGTCGCGCGAAATGCGTTCGGAAGGCAGGTTGAGAGCTTCGAGGAAGACCTGGTCATCAAGGAACTCGAGGGGCCACCGTTTCGCGGTGTGTTCATCCGGGCGCCGATGATCGAGTCCTGCGGCCCTCAGGCACGGGTCATAGCACGCCTCGGCAACGGCGCCATTGTCGCGTGCGCGCAGGACAACGTGCTGGTAACGAGCTTCCACCCGGAGTTCGTTGAAGACCTCAGATTGCACGAGTACTTCGCCAGGATTGTCGAATCCAAGCGTATGCGCACAGTACATGGGCCCGTGGCGGCAGGATGAGCAACCGGCGGCTCCAGCAGGAGCGCGGTCTGGAGACCAACCGATGCAGATGATTGACAGAGATACTGAGCGCAAGACCATCGCCATACTGAAGGTCCTCTCGGAAAGCTCCGAGCCCCAAGGATCCATTGCCATCTCACGGGCCCTTGAGCGGCACGGCGTCTTTCTCAGCGAGAGGGCGGTGCGCTACCACCTTCGAATGACCGATGAACGTGGCTATACAGAGCCGCAGGGTCGTGATGGACGCGTGATCACACAGGCCGGCCTCGAAGAGCTTCGCCTTGCGCTCGCACCGGAACAGGTGGGATTCATCATCGAGAAGCTTCAACTCCTCGCGTTCAATACTACCTTCGACCCTTTGAGGCGCACCGGTCTGGTGCCGATCAACACGTCGCTATTCAAGGCGGACGAGTTCTCCGACGCTCTCGCAGCTATGCGACCGGCATTCGACCATGAGTTCTGCGCCAGCCGCCTTGTGGCCGTCGTGCACGAAGGCGAGCGCATCGGCTCACGTGTGGTGCCACCAGGTCGTATAGGGCTTGCGACCGTATGTGGAGTCGTCGTCAACGGAGTCTTGTTGAAATCCTCGGTACCCATCGAATCGAGGTTCGGCGGTGTCCTCGAAGTGCGGGAGAGAAAGCCGCGTCGCTTTGTGGCCATCATCCGCTACGATGGTACCTCGCTGGACCCATCCGAGCAGTACATACGTGCAGGCATGACCAGCGTAGGTGAAGCGTCCACAAGCGGCTCCGGGCGCATCCTGGCGAACTTCCGGGAGATTCTAGCACCATCCCGCCACATCGTTGAGAAACGTATCCAAGAATTGAGAGCTGCTGGCATGACCGCCGCCTATCTACTCGGCAATACAAGCGAACCCGTGTGCCAGATAGAAGTGGGCCTGAACCGCGTGGGCATGATCCTTCTAGGTGGACTGAACCCAGTTGCGGCCGCGGCTGAGGCGGGCATTGAGGTCGATAACACAGCCGAGAGCGGTCTCATAGACTACGAGCACCTTGTGGACATAGGTTCTCTCTAGGACTTCCACGGGCCCCTCTCACACAGAACATCCTCCCTCTTCAGGTGACGGCGTAACAGCATGAAGGGGGTGTTGTTTCGACGCAGTTCAGCGGGCCTCTTCCGCAACCGCGTGTGAGGTAAGATACGCAGGCCGGTGCTTTGGATTTCCAAGCTACTCATCCGACAGCCATCTACAGCATCGAGCGGGCGTACTCTACTGCGTTCTGAAAGAGAGCGAAGCCAGCACCAGGTGCGTCAGCCTTAGTCATCTCGCGGGTCCAGCGCGGGTGCTGCGACATTCTCACGAACCTCTCGGGATGTGGCATGAGACCGAGAATCCGTCCAGACTCATCTGTAAGGCCAGCGATATCGTCGTACGATCCGTTAGGATTGTCGGGGTAGTCGGGCGTGCCACCTTCAGCGTTCGCATACCGCAGCGCCGGAATGATGGCATCTTCATGCGAGACCGGGACAAACAGCCTGCCCTCGCCGTGCGCGACGGCAAGCTCAAGCCTGTCCATACCACGGGTGAACACACATGGCGTACCCTCGGCCACCTTGAGAGACACCCATCGGCACTCAAACCTCCCCGAGACATTCGGCAACAGGCTCACAGTCTGTCCTTTTCCCGGGGTCGGCAGCAGTCCAGCACGAACAAGCACCTGGAACCCGTTGCAGATACCGATGATAAGCCCCCCTCTTTCGACGAATGCCAGTAGCTGCTCGCGCAGACGAAGCTCAATCTCGTTAGCAAACACCTTGCCAGCACCGAGATCATCGCCATACGTGAACCCTCCAGGGATCGCAAGTATCTGGAATTCCGTGAGGACCTTGCAGTCCCGCCCAACCTCCGAAACATGCATCGACGTAGTCGAGGCACCAGCCAAGCGGAATGCGAAGTCGGTCTCAAGATCACAATTGGTACCCGGACCTCTCAGAATCAGTACACGGGGCTTCGTCATCTCTTCTTTCACCAGTCCATAGGGCCACGCCAGGCCCGGCCGATGTCCGCAACCGCAGCATCGATAATCACCATGCCATTGAGACCAGTAACGCTCAGCCGATCTGCAGCCTGAACACTGCCGATATGAGCACACGGCAACCCACGCAGTCGCTCTTCAAAGTCATCGCGCTTATCCGGAGATATCTCCACAAGGAATCTGCTGTTGGATTCTGAGAACAGCACGACATCGTCCCGTCTTATCTCCTGTCCGAGGGGAACAGTGCGCAGGTCGATGGCTGCACCAAGCCTGCCCGCGAAGGCCATTTCGGCCACCGCGACACCCAAGCCACCCTCACTCAGATCATGACAGGCCCTGACGAGGCCATCCTGCATCGCACGGGACAAGGCACCCATGACATCCTTCGCATCTTCAGTTCTGACCTTTGGCACCACCGCACCGGTCGTCCCGGCCAACGCGGCATACTCGGAACCACCAAGCTCAGGATACGTAGCGCCGACCACATAGAGGAGATTCCCCGGCTTCTTCAGATCCATGGAGATGATCCGCCCTGTGTCTGGGACAACACCGATGGCGGATATGAGCAGCGTCGGCGGGATAGAAATAGTCTTCCCCTCGACTTCGGTGAAGTTGTTCAGACTATCTTTGCCAGATATGAATGGGACGCCGAACGCAAGTGACATGTCGTGGCACGCACGGCATGCTTGGACGAGCGCCCAAAGCTGCACTGGATCGCTCACGTCGCCCCAGCAGAAATTGTCCAGAAGGGCAACGCGCTCAAGACTGGCGCCGACAGACACTAATTGCCGCAGAGCCTCATCTATCACCGATGCAGCCATCCAGTAAGGATCGAGGTCACCGAATCTCGTATTGATGCCATTTGAGACGGCAAGCCCGCGGGTACTTTCGGGGACAGGCCGTACTACGGCGGCGTCTCCCGGGCCATCGGCTGCAGCGCCTACAAGCGGCTTGAGCACACTGCCGCCTTGGACTTCATGGTCGTACTGCCGGATGACCCATTCCTTGCTGCAGACATTGAGAGAGGAGAGTATCGACAGAAGCGCATCGGTGAGCGACGCCACCGGTTCGGGATCGCCCCGCGCTGAACTCGCAGCTGGTCTATGCGCCTTCAGCGAGAGCTGCGGCCGACCATTGTGCAGGAAGTCCATCGCGAGGTCACCCACCAGCGTCCCTTCATAGTAGAGCTCGAGGCGACATGTGTCGGTGAACTCTCCGATGTCGGTAGCCTCCACCCCCTCGCTCTCGCATATCGCAAACAACTCGGCAATGTCCTCAGGAGATACGGCAAGTATCATCCGCTCCTGTGACTCAGATATCCATATCTCGGTGTACGAGAGGCCCGCATACTTGAGTGGCACACGATCCAAATGCACACGTACGCCCGTATCAGCGCCCATTTCACCCACGGCGGAGGACAGCCCACCTCCGCCGCAGTCGGTGATGCGCCTGTACAGGCCCCTGTCCCGTGCCCGCATCAGCGCGTCGATGGCGCGCTTCTCCACAATGGGATTCCCGATCTGGACAGCGCTACGTGAGGCCGAGACCGACCGCT
Organism: uncultured Dehalococcoidales bacterium; assembly: GCA_964578745.1. Classification (GTDB taxonomy): domain Bacteria; phylum Chloroflexota; class Dehalococcoidia; order GIF9; family AB-539-J10; genus SKVJ01. The sequence continues at coordinate 10,346 of CAZODZ010000049.1, forward strand.
CGTCGAGCTTCTCAGACGCAAACGTCACGCCGTGAATGCCGTCGCGGCCGGTCCTGCCGCCAATGAGAATTACGTGGTCCCCACATTTCTGCCTTCCCAGCTTCGCGCCAGACACAGGCATGACACCGGCGGTACCACAGAAGACGAGCGGGTTCGTGAGAAAGCGGTCGTCGAACCGCAGTGTCCCATTTATGGTCGGGATGCCGAGGCGATTACCGTAATCGGCCACCCCCGCTCGGACACCCCTGAGCACCCTGCGCGGATGGAGTACACCCGCGGGCAACCGGTCGTATGGCAAGTCTGGCGGCGCGAAACAGAACACATCGGTGTTGAGCACCGGTCGTGCTCCGAGTCCCGTGCCGAGCACATCGCGCACGACCCCACCGAGGCCAGTGGCCGCGCCTCCGTAAGGCTCAACCGCCGAGGGGTGGTTGTGTGTCTCGACCTTGAAGCAGACAGCATTCTCGCCATCGAAGTCAATGACTCCTGCATTGTCCTCGAATACGGAGAGACACCACTCCTTGTTGAGTTCACTCGTCGCCTTGATTATGGTGCTGCGCAGCAGATTATCGATAGTCTCACCATCGACATCGATACGCGCCTTGAACGTCTTGTGGACGCAGTGCTCCGACCACGTCTGTGCGAGCGTCTCTATCTCCACATCCGTGGGATCGCGCCCGAGTGCATCGAAGTGCTTCCTAATGGTCGTCATCTCCAAGGCGTTGAAGCCGAAGCGTGCTGCGAGCGTCTTCATCTCATCGTCTGACATTGAGTGAAGCGGAATGGTGACCACGTTCAGTTCATATCGTGGTTCCCGATAGAAGACCTCCTCGCCGCCTTCAACAACATGCTGGACAACGGGGTTGAGCAGAAGCTGGTTCGTGATAAGCTCCAATTCAGCAGGAGATGCATCGCCGTAGAGCACGTAGCGGATGCTCGTGCGGACTTTGTCGACTCCTTCAATACCAAGATCGTGGATACCCTTCAACACCGTATCGGCCAGTGGATCCGATACGCCCCGATTATAGACCACTTCGAGAGCAGCGAGGGCGTCCTCATCGTGCCCGCGCACGTGCCTGCCGTCATGCGCCCACACCTGTGCCACCGTATCGGACAGGAGTCTCGAACAGATGATATCGAGCTGTTCGTCAGCCAGCGACGCGTCAAGATAGTAGACATCGGTCACATGCACGCGATGCACGGAGGTGATGCCAAGATCGTGAATGCCAGCGAGCACGGCCTCCTCACGCGGGTCGATAAGCTCAGAACGGAACCCTACTTCGATACGATGACTCATGACTCACCTGATGGAGTGACTTTCCATCCCAGGCCTGAATTGCAGCCGAGGACTTCGGCAGCCAGCCGCGGCAGCACATCCGCGGCTGTCCCTCGGACAACGATATCACACATGTCCGTAATCTCGGTGTCATACGGCCCGATTTCGATCAGCGTCCCACCCCTCGCCTTGACTTGTCGCGGAAACCCTGCAGCCGGATACACATAGGCAGAAGTGCCTACCAGCAGCATCGCATCCGCCCGGCTCACTTCGGTGAGACATAGATCCACGACGTCGCTCGGGATGGGTTCACCAAACACGACGATGTCGCTCTTGAGAACATCGCCACAGTTGCTGCACCGCGGGGGCAGCCTATCAACCCGCACTTCTTGCCTCATCCAGCGTCTGCCGCAACGCGGACAGCGGACCTTATCGTAACTACCATGTATCTCGGCAAGCCGCTCAGAGCCAGCCTTGCGGTGCAGCGCATCTATGTTCTGTGTAATCGTGAACTTGACGATGCCGCTCTTCTCGAGATCGGCGAGCGCATAGTAGCCCACGTGCGGTTGCGCATGCACGAGCGCCCGGTACAGCTCTCCCACTGGCCCGCGGCAATTCAGAAGGTCCTCCCAGTAGGCGACGGGATCCTTGCGGAACCGATCGAAGTCATCCAGCGGC
>CAZODZ010000050.1:0-12258 GCA_964578745.1 uncultured Dehalococcoidales bacterium
CCCCTGGGGCGACTCGAACGCCCGACACGCGGTTTAGGAAACCGCTGCTCTATCCTGCTGAGCTACAGGGGCCCAGTGGAGATAGGGGGACTCGAACCCCCAACCTCCGCGATGCGAACGCGGCGCTCTCCCAGCTGAGCTATATCCCCAACGACGGCATTGTACCAATCAAACTACTGATCGGCAAGCAGATACACGGGGCCCACGGCGAACGTGGGTAACTAGCTCCTACGGGCCCCACAACTCGTAGAGTATGACTTCACGTCTACACCGGGGACAGCGTACGCTTACGTTGTCGCCACGGTCCAGAGGTCGGTCCGAGCCGCGTTCGCCCGAAGCAGCAATGCTCAAGCCGTGGCTCAACGTAAGGGCGAGGCCCATGTTGCCATAGGCCTTCGGCCCAAGCCGTTCCGCGACCCACCTCAACTGGTCCCTGGTGGCAATTGGCTCTCCACACCCATCGCAGACCACGAGTTCTTTCTCGACTGTAGACACCGCCTGGGTCCTGTCAAAGTTGCCGGTCTCGAACTCGTTCGTAAGGACAACACCTTCCTGCGTAGTGCAGTAGCGGTGGCATTGACCACAGAAGATGCAATGATCGTGATGGATGACCATCGTGCGACGGCCAGTGTCACCATTCACCTCATCAATGACTTCAATAGCGCGTGCAGGGCAGACCTGCGCACAGGCGCCACAGCCGATACACTCATCCTCAACGAACTTCGGGCGTCCCCTGAACTTCTCAGGGACATCCGCGGGTTTATATGGATAGTCAACGGTATACGGCCTGCTGAACAGCGACCTGACCGCTTCTCCTAATTCGCGTACCTTGGGTGTCCTCATGTTTAAGCTCCAGCAATAATGGCCTGCGCTGCAGGTTCCAGGAACGTCTGCATGAACCACGGAAATGTGAATCCGAGAAGGATGCACACGGCGGCCAGCACAATCATTGGCGCCAGCATCGACACCGGACCTTCCTTTACATCCTTGAGCGTCTGCGGCAGCGAACCGAAGAACACTCCCCGTTCGTACCGCAGGAAATAGCCGATAGTAAGTATCGCACCCACAGCGCCTACGGCAGCAAACCCACCAAGGCCGGCCTGCACAGCTGCGACGATAATGAGCAGCTTGCTCCAGAACCCGTTGAAGGGCGGCATTCCGATGACCGAAAAGAATGCGATGGCTGATGTGGCGCCGGTCACGGGCATCCGTGCGTTAAGCCCGCCAAGTGCGCTGATATCCCGGGTGCCAGCCTGTCTCTCGACCGTACCGGCACCAAGGAAGAACAGCTCTTTGAACGCGGCGTGATTGACCAGATGAAAGAGCGCAGCGGCGATTGCCAGCGGTGTGCCGACTGCAAGCCCGAGCAGTACGTAGCCCATCTGACTGATGGTGCAATAGGCGAGCAGTCTCTTCATATCGCTCTGCACCAGGGCCAGCACAGCGCCGATGAGAATAGATAGCGATGCGAGTACCAGCAGTGCTATTGCGAACGCCCCACCGGGAGTGAACGCAAGAAAGAGAAGCCGCATCAAGCCATACAGGCCAATGACCTTGATGAACAGTCCGGAGAGGACGGCAGAAACGGGAGAAGGCGCCGTCGAGTGGGCGTCAGGCAGCCACGCATGGTACGGCACGAAGGCCGCCTTCAATGCGAAGCCCGACATCAGCAGGACCGCTGGCACGGAGATACCTCCAGCAGCACTCATCGCGCCAAAGGACACAGAACCCGCGCTGGCGTACAGCAGCCCGATGCCCCCGATGAGGCAGAGGGTACCGAGCGTGCCGAGCACCTGGTACTTGAACGACGCCTCGAGGTACTCCCTGCCCATGCCATAGGCGACCAGCGCGTAGCACGCGATCGCAGCCACCTCGATACCGACATACAGGTTAACGATGTCGGCACCGACCAGGACCATGTTCATGCCGGCAAACATGAGCAGGAAAAGCACGTAGTACTTCGCCTTCGAAGTGTACGAGCGCATGTACGCCACAGAATAGACGGTGGCAGCAAGAGACCCGGCCGCCACAACAAGCAGCAGCAGGAGGCTCAGCGCATCGATACGGAGCGAGATGCCGAGCGGAGAAGCCGCGCCCAGGGACCATGCAGGTGCCGCACCACCAAGAACGGGACCGACGAGAATAAGACCAAGCGCCAGCACCACAACCGCCGCTCCATTGGCGATGGTATCGCTCACGCGTTCGGGGGCGCGATACAAGGCCGCAACCAGCACCGCTGCCGCGAGAGGCACAATAACGAGAGCAGCAACGACGGCACTCATCCCTTGAGTCTCCTTATCTCGCTGATATCCAGTGTCTTATATCTGTCGTAGAGACGGACCGCAGTCACTACCATCAAAGAGGCTACTGAAGCTCCGCCAGCCACGGCTATGAGACCTACGGTCTGAGGGACATGGCCAATCTCACCGCCGTCAACGCCGGCCATCACCACCAGCACGGCAACGCCAAGAGACATGAGAACGATCCCCGTCACGACCTTGAGCAGGTTGCGCTTCAGCAGCACGCCGTACAGGCCAACAGCGACGAGCAGCACTCCAACAACATCGAGAGGATTCACTCGTCCCTCCTTCCCGTACCGCGCATCATCGCCCAGACACCGGCAGCAGCGGTGGCGATTACAGCGGCCTCACGCAACAGTCCTGCGCCGACCGCACTTTCCTCTGCCGCGGTTGGCGCAATCCCAGCACTCGCAGCCTCGCTAAGAACCATGAACGCCACCACGACAAAGGCGATGACGGTAAGCACGCCCAACACCGCCGGAGCGCCCTGTGGCATTCCCGCGACGGTGTCATCGCCACCCGTGCGGCGAAAGGCCCAGCGGAAGAACAGAGCGACAACAACTGCCGCCAGGGCAGCTCCAACCGCCACCTCAAGAGCTCCCGCGACACCCATCGCCACGGCAGACAGGCCGACCGCAAGAGCGATTGCGGCAACACATACTGATACCCGGCGCACCTCGAGAGCAACAAGTCCTGCTACGAGAGCTCCGGCAAGTAACACTGCTTGCATATCCATATCCTCTACCCTATCGGGCGACCACGAACACGAGAGCCAGAATAATCAATCCCCAGACCACCCACGATGCGTAGGTGGACAGCCTGCCCGAATGCAAGGCGCTGAACGCCCTGCCCACCGGAGGCGCCATGCCAGCGATTCTCTCAATATCAAGCTTTCTCGCTTCGCCGATGTCGTACAACCGGCTCAGCACCGGCAACTGTCGTACATCGTCGTAGAACTCCGTCCCGAGCACGCGCGTGTCCGCCTGCTCCCGCCTGCGCCCGTACGGAGTGCTGAGTGACTCGGTAGACCCTTCACCAATCGTCTCACCACCGATATAACCCGGCACTGACCGAACAGTTCGCGTGCGCGATGACAGGTGCACGAGGTATCCGACCAGCAATGCAACCAGGAGAAGCCCACTGCCGAGTGTCGGGCTCCAGAGACCCAGTCCTTCGATAGCCCCAGGGAATCCGGGGAACTCAAGTCCCACCGCCGGCCCGATGAAATGCACCAGAGGGACCTGTGCCGCGATGCCGAAGGCCACACACAGCGTGGCGAGAACCACAGGCGGGACCCGCATCGAAGAGCCGACCTCGCTCATGCCTGCCAGCTCTCTCGGACGCTCGCCAAGGAACACCGCGTGGCCGACCTTCACAAAGGATGCCAGGGTCAGCGCACTGCCAAACATGGCCGCCACCAGGAATATCCAGTACCGGTCGATACCGGCTTCGACAAGGCCCTGATAGACCATCCACTTGGACACGAACCCGTTGAACGGGGGAATGCCAGAGATTGCCAGCGCCGCGATGCCGAATGCCACAAACGTAACCGGCATCAGCTTGCCAAGGCCGCCAAGGCGGGCCAGGTCCATTGTGCCCGCTCGCTTTTCGACCGCACCGGCAGTCAGGAACAGAGAGCCCTTATAAATGGCGTTGTTAAGCATGTGGAACAGGCCACCGGCAACGCCGATGGGAGTACCCGTCCCGATACCGAGCACCATGTAGCCGACCTGTGAGACCGCGTGGAACGACAGCAGCTTTCTCAAGTCGTGCTGGACCATCGCCATGACCACAGCGGCTACTATCGTAACCGCCCCAATGACCATCAACAGGAAGTTGAGTCCAGGGGTCATCTCGAAGACGTTTAGAACAATTCGAGCGAGCAGGTAGATGCCGAGCAGCTTATCCAGGGAGGCCGGAAGGAGCGCCGTCACCGATGTGGGCGCAGCTTCGGCCATGTCCGGCAGCCAGCTGTGAAGGGGCATCGCACCGGCCTTCGAAAGAGCACCAGCACCGATGAGCACAAACGCAGCTACGGGAATCACCCCGGACGCGGCGAGCGAGGTCTCGCTGACAGTCAGCGTTCCGGCCCGGGTAAACAGGATGCCCACACCAACGATGAGTGCCATGTCGGCCGCGCCGAGAATCAGGAGGCTCTTGCCGGCGGCTCGCATGACCTTTCCGGGCTCTCCATCCGCTGCACCAATTGTGGTGAGCAGGAAGAGTGTGACAAGCACGATACCCCAGAAAGCGATGAAACCGAGCCAGTTGTCAGACAGCAGCGCCCCGTTAGCCGCTCCGACGGTCAGCAGCACATAGGGATAGTACTCGCGCAGCCTGGGGCGACCCTTCATGTAGCCGGTCGAGTAGATGGTCGACAGAAGGCCGAAAAGGGAGGCAAACATTACCATGAAGCGGTTCAGCTCGTCCGTCCTGAGGTGGACAAGGTATCCATCCGTGAATCCGAGGGGAATGGCGGTAAATTCAAGCTGCACCCCTAGCAACAACCAGAGACTCAGCGCAAACGTCACCGCCAGCGTGAGCACACTGAATCGTTCACGAAATGTGTCTGCCCGGGACGGGATGACAAAGGCCGCGCCCCCTGCGAACAGAGGGAAAAAGACTACCAGCAAGGGAAGAATCGGTGCCGTCATAGTTGGAGCAGGCTCCTCGTACTCGGTTGCAACCCTCGTTCAAGCTCCCGGGTCCGCGCCCAGGACAGCTCGAGCAGGCCACGCTCGTCGTACGTCGTGACGGACCTTCCGTCATCCACGTGTACGACACGGTTGGTGCAGCAGTAGCACGGGTCGATCGACGCCAGGATAATCATTATGTCGGCTACACTCTCGCCAATGAACCTCGAACGGAACGATGGCAGGTTCGCATAGGTTGGTGCGCGGACTTTCAGTCGATACGGACGGTTGGTGCCGTCGGACCGAACGTAGTGGAAGCACTCCCCGCGGGGTGCCTCTTCCACACCGATGCCCTCACCCACGGGCACCTCAGGAATCTCCACCGCAATCGGCCCAGTGGGAATCGCGTCGACGCACTGGCGTACGATCTTGATGGACTCCAGCGTTTCAAGAAGCCGGACAACGGCCATTGCCATGACATCGCCGTCGGTCTGCGTGATGACCTTCCAGTCGAGCGACGGGTAGGCGGCGTACGGATAATCGCGTCGTATATCGATGTCGACGCCTGCACTCCTGGCAACAGGACCAACAGTGCAGCGCTTCATGGCATCCTCGCGGCTCAGCTTTCCGACGCCCTTCAATCGCGCCAAGATAACCGGGTCGTCGAGGACCGCACCGATGAACATGTTCACCTTCGGCTCGAGCTCATCCATAGCCTTGAGAATGCCCGCATACTCAGCCTCATCGATATCCTGTCTAACACCGCCGGGTTTCATCATCGCATAGGACTGCCTGTTGCCGGATATGCGTTCAAAGAGATCGCACACCAGCTCGCGGTATTTCCATGACCACATCCACACCGTATGGTAGCCAATGTAGTGACCGGCGAGGCCGAGCCACAGGAGATGGCTGTGGATGCGTTCCAGTTCTGCCACTATGCAGCGGATGTACTTGGCTCTGTCCGGAATCTCAAGCCCGAGAAGGTCCTCAACAGCGTTGCAGAACGCAATCGGATGCGATGTGGAGCAGATACCGCAGATCCGCTCGACAAGGAACGTCACTTGATCATACGCCTTGCTCTCGGCGATCTTCTCCACGCCACGATGCATGAAGCTCGTGCGCCAATCGATATCGACGACACGCTCGCCCTCTACGACAACCCGGAACAACTCCGGTTCTTCAATCAGGGGATGATATGGACCTATCGGTATTGTTGTTCTCATTTCGCCCACCTCCGCCGCATTTCCTCACGGACCTCGTCCAGTTCTTCCTCGGTGCGATACGGGTACTTGCCGCGGTACTCCTTCCGATACGGATAGACCCCTTGTGGCCAGTCATCCGCGAGCAGGAAACGCACGGCGTTCGGGTGACCCACAAACTCGACACCGAAGAGATCAGCAATCTCGCGTTCGATGTACTCAGCGCCATCAATGATGCAGCTAATCGAATCGATACGCGGCTCGGGCATAGTTGCTATCGCACGAAGCGTAACGATGATCCCAGCAAGATCAAAGGAGAAGTGATACAGCAACTCCATACCACGCGTGGTCTCAACGGCCGTCATGGTAACGAGCCTGGCCCCGAGGTTCTCGAACACGAAAAGCGCGATATCTTTGACACGCGCTGCCGTTATGTCGACGTAAGCGCGGCGCACAGACGGCTGCTCAACTGTACCCGTGTCATCGGGAAACTTGGCTTGCAAAGTCTTCACAGGATCAATCATCTTCAGCCCCCTAGAGCTTCGAAAGCCCCTTCACCACCCCATCAATTATCGCTTCAGGTTTCGGCGGACAGCCCGGGATATAGACATCCACGGGAATAACTTTGTCCAATGGACCGACGACATGGTAGCTCCCATCAAAGATGCCGCAAGAGTTCGCACACGCGCCGATGGCTACGACAAGACACGGCCGCGCCACCTGTTCATACACATGAAGAACACGTGGCAGTGTCTGCATCGTCACCACGCCGGTGACAAGGAGAATATCGGCGTGCCGTGGCGAACCGACCAGAGTCACGCCAAAGCGTTCAAGGTCGTACTTGGGAGTGAGTGCGTCAAGTACTTCGATGTCGCAGTTGTTGCATGAGCCAGCATTGAGGTGAAAGACCCATGGCGACTTCTTCAGGGCCCACCGCGACAACTTCCCCAGTTGCTTTCCGTCTTTCACTGTCATCAGAGACCTACAGCGGCAAGCGCTATTCCAACGAGCGAAAGGACCAGCAGCGGTCCCCAGAAGAACCGCAAGGCCTGGTCGATGCGCAGACGCGGATTCGTATTCTTGAATACGATAAGCGCCACTAGAATCAGTACAAACCACAGTATCGCCCACGGATTCCACGCCGAGCCAGCGAACAGGGTGATGATGAACACAGGCAGGACTGCCATCAACATTGCACGAATCAACTTGAAGGCAGCAAGCGGCGCGCCTGAGTACTCCGTGTACGGACCGGCTATCAACTCGCATTCCGCCTCAGGTATGTCGAATGCGCCGACACCCAGCTTGGCTGGCAGATACACAAGAGTGACGATGAATGCAATAATGGCAGAAGGACCCTGTGCGATCATCGGGCCGTACGACTGCTGATACTCGACGAGCCCGCCAAGGGAAAGTATACCGCCGCTCTTCAGCACCAGGGTGAATACAGCCACAAGGAACGAGGCCTCATAGGCAAGCAACAGCTTCATCTCTCTGCTGGCGCCAAGCGCACCGAAAGGGTTTCCTGAAGCAGAACCGCCGATGATGATAGCGAGTGAGGGCACATATAGCAGATAGAGCAGGACAACGATATCTCCAACGAATCCAGTGGCGGGGCATATGCTGGCCATCCACAGTATTGTAGCCAGTACCACTACCGCAGCAAGACCAATGAACGGCGCACTCAGGAACGTGAACCGCGCGCTGTTCTGGCCTACCACCGTCTCCTTGCTCAACAGCTTGACGATGTCAGCTATAGGCTGATACCAGGGAGGGCCAACTCTCCACTGTATCCGGGCGGACACCTTGCGGTCGACCCACACGGCAGCCAGCCCAATGGCGGCCGTGAAGAGAAAGCCGGGGAAAACCACCACGAGACCTATGTACATCAGGACTTCGCTGAGAAACACCTATACTCTCCTGAAAACCGGATGCCGACCCTTGAAGCTCGCCCCAATCATGACACTTTTCTCACCGATCTCGTCCACTTCCTCAAACGTAAGTGCGCCAGCAGGGCAGGCCATGACACAGGCGGGCTCCTTACCCTCCTCGAGTCGACCCACACACAGGTCGCATTTCGAAATCACGTAAGACTTGACCTCGGGCTCAATGACGCCGAACGGACAGGCCAGCGCACAGGAACCACAGCCAGTGCACAACATGTTCATCCGCTTGATAGCACCATTGTCAAGTTGCTTGATGGCACCCTGAGGACACGAGGCAAGGCATTGAGGCTCATCGCAGTGGCGGCAGATGAACGGGAGCCTAACATCTTCGTGCAGCTCGCCGTAGCCTATCGTCGGCCTGTGGTCAGGATGAGAATAGTTACATGCCGCCGAACAGGTCCGGCAGGCGATACAACGGTCGATGTTCACAAACACGCGCTTCATGATGAGTGATACTTCCTGACTGCTATCCGCGCAGGACCGGTCGGGAACCAGCCGTCTCCCGCGGGAGACCAGTCGAAAAGACCGCGTGCAGCGGAATCATACGACGCGACTGCGGCCGTACCCCTTTCAAGCCGATCCGTAGCACGTGCCACGAGATCAACTGTACCGGACGCACTCTTTACAGTGACTGCCTCTCCATCAGAGACTCCCATCTCTCTCAAGTCGTCTTGCGCCAGTTCGATAAATCCGACCGGGAATACGTCTCGCGCCCACTGCATCCAGCGCGTGACGGATCCCGCGCCGGCGTGGCCGCTGGCGCTCACAGTTACGAGCGCCAAATCACCAGCCTCAACGCCAGAGGATTTCACAACGCGCTGGAGCCGCTCCACAATCGAAGGTCCTGCTCCCGCAGGAACAGCAATGGGCGGCTCGACCTTGCGCTGCGCAACAGGAAGAGCCGCCACAAGCCTGTCGATAAGCCTGTCGATAATGGTCGTAAGCGGCAGCGTCCCCCACGAAGGAAGCGCGACCTCCGACCACTGTACCGTGCTCCGGTCGTACAACTGCGCAACGCCCTTATCTTCGAGCCAGGTGCATTCAGGAAGTACAATGTCCGCCACGGACTCCGTCTCTCCCCTGAACAGCGCTACTGAGGCTACAAGAGGCATAGCGGCGAGCGCCTTGGATAGAGCAGCCGAGGGATAGCACGAGGGCAGATCGGTACCAAGGCAGAGAAGGGCTTTATACGCACCTGACTCAAGCCCCGCCCGCAATTGTGAGACCTGTATCCAACCATGACGAGCCGCAACGTCCGCCGCACCGATCGCATTGCCGCCAGATGGCAAAGCAACGAGTGCTTTGCCTGTTCCTCCTGCCTTCACGAGCAGGTTTGCAAGCGTGGCAACAAGGGAGACATCCGCAATACCGCGTGCCGGAGGCGCGAGGACGATTGCAGCTTTCTCGGCCGCGGAGAATGCGCGTCCGACCCGTACGACCATATGCTGATCAAGGCCAGCCGCTGAAGCGAGTTCCACTGCATCCACACTCTTCAGCCAGGCAAATTCGCCCACTGGTTCCGGTTGGAGCGCCGCCAGAATGGCGGCAAGCACCAAAGCTTCGGTTCCCGGTCGATTCTGCAGATGACTGGTTGCGAACCACGCTGTATTGCTTCTTCGTGGTTCTATGACAAAGAGGCTGTTGCCACGCGCGGTAAATTTGGCGTCGATAATCGTCCCCGCCATCACTGGATGCGTGGTGAACACATCTCCAACGATGACAACACAATTAGCTTCTTCGATCGCTGACGCAGAAGCGCTCTGCACAGTTGTGCCCAGAGGCCAATCCTGCGGCTCGAAGGCACACGCTACGCTCCCAGTCCCGATCACCTCAGCAAGGCGAGCAACCGCTTCCAGCTGATGTGTTCCCCGGTTCGGCTCGGTCACAATGGCGATCGAATCTGGTCCGCTCTCTCCCATCACTCCGGTCAGCCGCGAGGCCAGACGCTCGATGGCGGTGTTCCACGAGGCCTCGCGCAGCACACCGTTGACACGAACCAAAGGGGCCGCTATGCGCTGGTCATGGGTGAGCAACTCTGAACCAAAGAGCCCCCGTGCGCAAATTCGCGACGGAAACTCCGGGCCGGTGGACAATCGACTCATGTTGAATCCAATAGGACACCCCAACGGACACAACACACATATGGACTCCCTTACTTCCATTTAAATCACTTCACGTCCAGGCATCCGGGAAATCACGTATCTGATCATAGGTGAATACAGGGCCATCTTTGCAGACATAGTACGTGCCAATTCGACAATGGCCACACATACCCACACCGCAACTCATGTTCTTCTCCATAGAGAAGTAGATATGCTCCGGCTTGAACCCCATCTTGAGAAGCACAGGAACCATGAACCTGAGCATGATTGGTGGACCACAGCCGACTGCGACTGCGTTTGGCACGTCCTGGATATCGGTCTCTCTCATGATAGTCGTGACAACGCCCACGTTGTGACGCCAAGACTCATCGGCAACATCCACAGTGTAGACAACATCGATTCTGGGATCAGTCTCCCACGAGAGACACAGGTCCTTGTACATCCGCAGTTCAGGATTGCGGGCTCCGTAGCGGAGCACGATGCGCTTATACTGGCTGGCCTCGTGCAGCAGGGCCAACAGTACGGCACGCATGGGCGCCATGCCAACACCACCGCCAACGACGTAGACCTCTCGCCCCTTGAAATAGTCCATCGGGTACGAGTTGCCAAGAGGCCCCCGCACGATGGCAATATCACCGGGCCGCGCGTTATGCAGGGCCGTGGTGTTCTTGCCATGAGGCTGTATCTGAACGCTTATATCGAACGTGTCCTGTTCAAACGCAGAGGAAGAGATGCCAAAAGGAGATTCACCGACACCAGGCATACCAACCATGACAAACTGGCCGGGTCTGAAGCCAATGGGCTTGGGAGGCTTCAGAACAAGGGTTTTAATGGCGGAGTTCTCCTGAATGACATCCACCACCTCGGCCTGAATAGGGGCGTATGGGTTCTCCATCAACTCTCTGCCTCGAGGTCGTTCAAGACCTGTCTCATATCAATCTTCGCAAGGCACGCTTCGATGCATCGGCCGCAACCCGTGCATGCGGGCATTCCAAACTGAGCCGGATAAAACTGGAACTTCTTTACATACTTGTTCTTAAACCTGTCATTGCCGATGGCACGGGCACTGTGTCCGCCCCCACACCGTGTGTAACCGCGCAGATAGCAGAAGTCCCAGACCCTGACACGCTCACCACCTTCTTCAGCTTCAGTCTTCTCGTCATAAAGGACGAAGCAATGGCACGTTGGGCACACAGCCAGACAGGCCGCATCCTCGCGACAACGGCCGACGTACTTGATCCAGGCGGGCGAATCGAAGTTCCGTGCCACCAGCTCACTGAACGGCGAGCTGGTCTCATACCGCTTATTTTGTTCAACGACTGCCTCACGGGCGTGTTGCCTGTTGGTCTCCCGTTCTGCGAGTTGCTCGCTGGATGCCTCGGCCAACGAAATCTCAGCCCTCTCCAGTGCACATTGTCCTTTCTCCGTCCATACATCGACAAGAAGCCCGTCCGACACGACTGCAACCGACAGATCGCAAACGCTCTCAGGATATGGGTTCATGCCGAGAAGAGTGCAGAAGCATGTCGACGGTGGGTTCGAGCAGTCAGCACCAACGATGACAGCCTTCTCGCGCCTTGTAACCCAGAATGGGTCCTTCTTCTGGCCGCGTGCGAAGGTATGATCGAGGCACTCGACCGAGCGCAGATCACAGTTCTTGGCGCCTACCACAAAAAATGGTGGCTCCTCGGCCAAGACATCTATTATGTCCGATGGATAAGCAGCGACCGGCTCCTTCACATGAAAGTAGAACGCCTTCATAGGCTCTACTGCACGAATACCATCCAACTCTGGGAGAAGAGGGGCAGAAGGATCATAGTGCCGCCAGTGCCGGTAACCCGCCCTCGTGACGGGCACATACACGCGCCCAACTGACGCCCAGAGGTCAAGGAGGCGGCCAAGATCTGTCCAGGTTAAGAAGAGCGGCGGCATATGGTCTGAACTCAAATCGATATGCTAGTCGCAAAGAGAAACCCTACGTAGCTCCGGCAGCCCGATACCTACGCCACCGACTACGCCACCGCTTCAACTGCCACTCGGCAAAGTATACCGGCGCGACAAACCAGTGTCAATGACTTTCC
>CAZODZ010000051.1:0-12159 GCA_964578745.1 uncultured Dehalococcoidales bacterium
CGCAGGGTGAGGCGAACGATGCTATGCCTAGTCCGAATGCGAGCGGAAGTGCGACTTCTCCCATGCCAACTCCTGAGTAGTGGTTCCCGGGTGATTGGGTACTAATCATAGCACGTGAGATTGGGCCTCCACGCCCGCCGGTGAATCCGTCTGTGGACTCGTACTGACGTGTCGTCATGCTATAATGCGGCATTCGCGCGGGGCTGTAGCTCAGCTGGGAGAGCGCCTCCTTTGCACGGAGGAAGTCAGGGGTTCGAGTCCCCTCAGCTCCACTTGTCTGCGCTCCTGTTCTCCTTGTCTTGCGGCAAAGTATTGTGCCTGTTGACTGTAAGATGCACTCGTGAAGACGCGGTATGTGCATACAAGCATTGTAGCCAGCGATTGGCGCCGACTCGTGGACTTTTACGTCACTGTCTTTGGATGTGTCCCGGTTCCACCAGAACGTGACCTTGGAGGCGACTGGCTTTCGGGTGCGACCGGGGTGCCGGACGCTCACATAAGGGGCGTGCACCTCCGTCTTCCTGGTTACGGTGACGCAGGGCCGACGCTCGAAATCTTTCAGTACGACCAAGTGCTGGAGGCACCGGCCGCCGCTGCCAACCGTCGCGGCCTTACTCACCTGGCCTTTGAGGTCGACGACGTAAGCGCCATGCTTGAACATGTCACCTCGGCTGGTGGTGCAGCTGTTGGCTCTATCACAACGCGTGCAATCCCTGGTGTGGGATGGCTCACGTTTTGCTATTGTACCGACCCCGAGGATAACATCATTGAACTCCAGAGATGGTCCACCAGTGCACAAGCCTCATGCGAGAAGTCCACATCCGGATGACGTGTAGGGGTGTGCATATCACAGCCCGTATGCCGATGGCGCCTTTAAGTAGGCCTGGATGGGTGTCAGCAGTGGACAATGGTGTTTGAGAGTGTCATGCCCACCAGCAGGTAATGTGAACCATAGGGCCTTTTAGAAGGACTTGGTGGGAGGTGGTTGACGGTAGCCTTTTCCCGTTGTATTTGGTGAGATGAGCGATTCTTGGAGTGTGGTGGGGCTCCCTCCAGCGCAAAAGTGAAGTTGACCTGACCAGGCGTGTGCATGCCCTCACCGGCATTCGACGCCTGGGCATCCGTCGGACGTTGCTGTTGCAACTGCGGCAACTGTCATGCAGAGCGATTCGGCTTTGCATGATGGTAGCCTTGGCCTGGACCATCAGCTTCTCTCGATGCGATAGTCTTCGTCTTCTAGGAAGGATGGGGCAGGGTGGCTTCTGAGTACATGCTGAACCGTACTCGCACGTCAGGTTGTCATCTCTGTTGTATTGGCCGACTCGGTGTCGTGCAGGCTTGTTGTAGCTGCGGCTTGGTTCGGGCGTACGTGCTGTGGCATAATACGAATGGGCTTCGCCGGAGGCACGGAGGGATCGCATAGAGGTCTAGTGCGGCCGCCTGCTAAGCGGTTACCCCGGGAAACCGGGGTCGCGGGTTCGAATCCCGCTCCCTCCGCCAGCCAGTAGTTTTCCAGGTAGTTACCTCTGCTTGTCTGATGTCGTCGCACGCTCCCGCTACGTTCACGGCAAAGAGTTGGTTGTGACAGGGAAGCTCAAGAAGATATGATCACCATTCTTCAGTGCTCGTGAAAAGACAGCCCAAGCCTGGTTGGCAGAGATGCAACGGGGTATCCTTTACCCTGTCTTGACTCCCAACAGCTTGGCGCTCTCGCCGATAAGTTCCTGCACACGGCTCTCGCTCTTGGCCTCAACGTAGATCCGAAGCAGGGGCTCGGTGCCTGAGAGCCGGAAGAGTACCCATGAGCCGTCATCCAGCGCGAGACGCACACCGTCCGTGGTGTCGACACGGTCAACAGTGCTTGTACCGACTGCCTTCGGGTCGAGATTCTTCAATGTCTCTCTCAACCTGGTGGCAGCGGGCGCGTCGAGTTCGATGTCGGCGCGACGATAGTAGTGTGGCCCCACCATCTCATACAGACGGTCGAGCAATTGAGATGGCGTCTGCCCTGTCTGGCGTACCATGTCCATGAAGAACAGCGCTGCGACGATGCCGTCGCGCTCGGGGACATGACCCCGGAAGCCGTAGCCCCCGCTCTCCTCGCCTCCAATCATGGCTTTGTACTGCAGCATAAGTGGCGCGATGTACTTGAAGCCGACGCGGGTGATGTGTACAGGCACGTCGAACTTCCTGCCGAGGAGCGAAATCATTTCTGTCGTCGTGATCGACCGTATTATCGCTCCTCGTTCCCCTCGCACTTGGAGGAAGTAGAGGCACAGGAGTGCGAATACTTGGTGCTGATTGAGGAACCGCCCGTGCTCATCAACGATGCCGACCCTGTCGGCGTCTCCGTCGGTAGCGATGCCCATGAGCGCACCACGCTCTCTCACTGTCTCCTCGAGCTTCGCCAGGTTCTCTCCAATGGGTTCGGGCCTGATGCCGGGGAATATCGGGTTACGTTCTCCGTTCAGTTCCTCGACATGGACAGTGCCTCCATCAAGCAGGCCTGAGATGTAGCCTGCTCCTGCGCCATACATTGAGTCGACTATAACAATGCCATCCATGGCCGCAATGGCGTCCACGTTGACAAGGCCTCTCACTGCCTGCAGGTATCGGACTGAAGGATCGTAGCGTTCAACAAGCCCTCTCCCAATAGCCTCCTCGAGCGGCATTCGTGCCGGTCTCTCCCCGGACTTTGTGATATCCGCGAGGTGTTTCTCTATCTCGTTGATCGTCTCGACTGGGGCGCTCGAACCGTTGGGGGCCTTGTACTTGAAGCCGTTCCAGCGTCCGGGATTGTGGCTTGCGGTGATGATAACTCCACCATCTGCCTTCAAGTCGACGACCGAATGGCTCAATACCGGCGTTGGTGTGAACGATGTGCTCAGGTATACGTGTACTCCATTCGCAGCAAGTACCTCCGCTACTGCGGCTGCGAAATCCTCCGAGGCGAAACGTGTGTCATAACCGACGACCACTCGAGGCGTGTCGGGGACAGTCGCCTTTAGGAAGACAGACACCGCCTGTGAGCATATTCGCACATTGTCGAACGTGAAATCCTCCGCGATTACCGCGCGCCATCCATCTGTCCCGAACTTGATTTGGCCAGCCATGCTACAGTCCTGCCTCCTTCCTTAGTGTCGTCGCCTTATCTACTCTCTCCCACGGCAGGTCAATGTCTGTGCGACCGAAGTGGCCGTAGGCCGCAACGGGCCGATATAGCGGACGTCGCAGGTCAAGTGTCCTGATAATTGCCTCCGGACGGAAGTCGAAATGCCGGGAGAGCAACTCCTTGATGATGCTGTCTTCCACTTTCCCCGTTCCAAATGTCTCAACGGATGTCGACAAAGGACGTGCCTTTCCAATGGTGTACGCCACTTGCAGCTCCAGGTAATCGGCAAGCCCTGCCGCCACCAGGTTCTTGGCTGCATAGCGCGCCATGTATGATGCTGAGCGGTCGACCTTTGTCGGGTCCTTCCCAGAGAAGGCGCCCCCACCGTGGCAGCATGCGCTTCCGTAGGAGTCCACAATTATCTTTCGGCCGGTGAACCCCGTGTCGCTTACCGGCCCGCCAATCACGAATTGGCCTGCGCTGTTCACGTATATTTCTGTCTCAGCAGTCAAGAGGTTAGGTGGTATGACCGGGTCGATGACGTGGCTTATGACGTCGCGCTCTATTTTGGGGCGCTCTATCCCTGCATCATGCTGTGCCCCGATGACGATGGAGACAATTCGACGTGGCACGCCGCCATTGTACTCAACCGTAATCTGTGCCTTACCATCGGGCCTGAGGTATGGCAGGGTGCCGTCCTTGCGGACCGCCGCGAGTTGCCTGCACAGCTTGTGGGCGAGGGAGATTGGAAGCGGCATGAGTTCGGGCGTTTCTACACACGCGTAGCCGACCATGATTCCCTGATCCCCTGCCCCTGTTGTGTCAAGTTCGTCCTTCGCTTCTGCTTCACGCACTTCAAGAGCCTTATTCACGCCCGCAGCAATGTCGGGTGACTGCTGCTTCAGTGAGACCAGTACTCCGCAGGTCTGATACTCAAAGCCGTATTCAGGCTTCACATATCCGATATCCCTGATGACATTCCGTACAACGTCGGGAATCTCAACGTATGTGTCGCAGGTAATTTCGCCAAGTACGAACACTACGCCCATCGCGGCGGCAACTTCACATGCCACATGGGCGTAGGGGTCTCCAGCGAGTATGGCATCCAGTATCGCGTCTGATACCTGATCGCACAGTTTGTCAGGATGGCCTTCGGTCACTGATTCTGCAGTAACGAGATATGACTTTGAACAATGGAAGCTGTTAACCATCATCTCTCCTTCCGGTCTCTATGTGCCGGCCTGCCAGCTCGCCAGGTAGGCGGCCTGCTCTTCTGTGAGTGTATCTATGTCAATGCCCATCGATTGGAGCTTCAGCCTACCCACTTGCTCGTCGATGTCCTGTGGAACGGCATAGACATCCGGCTTCATTGAGTGTTGTCGCTTGACCATGTGTTCTACTGAAAGTGCTTGGTTCGCGAAGCTCATGTCCATGACGCTCGCCGGGTGCCCTTCTGCTGCCGCGAGGTTCACGAGCCTTCCCTCAGCAAGCAAGTAGAGCCTGTGGCCGTCGCGCATTACGTACTCCTCGACGAACGGACGCAGCTTTCTGACTTCTACCGCAGTCTCCCGCAATGCCGCAGTGTTGATTTCGACATCGAAATGGCCGCTGTTTGCGAGGATGGCACCGTCCTTCATTCTATTGAAATGTGGACGGTCGATGACGTTCTTGTTGCCGGTAACCGTGATGAACACATCGCCGAAAGGTGCTGCTTCGTGAAGTGGTTTGACCTCAAAACCGTCCATCACGGCTTCTAACGCTGCAACAGGATCGACCTCGGTCACGGTCACCCGACTGCCCATGCCGCGTGCTCGCATTGCCACACCACGCCCGCACCAGCCGTAGCCGCACACAACCACCTGGGAGCCGGCCCACAGCAGGTTGGTGGCTCGCGTTATGCCATCAATCGTGCTCTGTCCCGTCCCATAACGGTTGTCAAACAAATGCTTCGTGCGTGCGTCATTTACTGCTATGACTGGATAGCCCAGAGCTCCCTGGCGCGCCATGTTCCGCAGTCGCATCACTCCAGTGGTTGTCTCCTCCGTTCCCCCAATGACATCGTTGACCCTCTCCCGGTAGCGCGAGTGGAGTGTTGATATGACGTCGGCACCATCGTCCATTGTTATTAGCGGCTTGTGCTCGATGGCAGCCACGATATGTCGGTAGTATCGTTCGTTGTCTTCCCCTTTGATGGCGTGGACGGGAATACCCTCTGCAACCAGCGCAGCAGCAACGTCGTCCTGCGTGCTCAGTGGATTTGAGGCACACAACAGCACGTTGGCTCCCCCATCTCGGAGTGCGAGTACCAAGTTGGCCGTCTCCGTTGTGACATGGAGGCAGGCGGAGATCCTGACACCATGAAGAGGCTTCTCGTGATTGAAGCGTTCGCGTATTGCGCGCAGCACCGGCATGCTCAGGCCGGCCCAACGCACTCGCGCGCTCCCGGCGTCTGCAAGCGAGAGGTCACGAATGTCATATTGTGTTGGGTCTAAAGGTGTTTCCATAGCTCCTCCACGTTGTTGCCAGGGGATAGCCTCGTGTCCAGAATGATGTGCTCGTACTGATTGCCCTTCTGGATAGGCTCGAGTGTCTCCAGTTGGCGGTCGAGTATCTCAGGCCGGGCATCAGACACGGACACGCGATTGCCGAGTCGTTCCAGTAGCATCTCATATGGTGCGGTGCATTCTGCAACGATAGGCCGCACACCGCTCCGCTCCGCCGCCTGGATAGCCTCTTCCCGTTCCCATTCGAACAGGAACGCCGCGTCGAGCACTACACACTGGCGATCTTCT
This sequence comes from uncultured Dehalococcoidales bacterium, assembly GCA_964578745.1. Classification (GTDB taxonomy): domain Bacteria; phylum Chloroflexota; class Dehalococcoidia; order GIF9; family AB-539-J10; genus SKVJ01. Next base: position 5,905 of record CAZODZ010000051.1, read on the forward strand.
AGAGCCGCTGTGCCGCGGCGTATCATCTCGCTGTATGTGCGCCTGGTCCATTCTTCGGAATAGAGTCCTTGTCCATATCGCTCATGTCGCTGCTCCGAAGGTGACAGTCCTGCGAGTTCTTTTCTGATGATATCTGAAGCAAGGACTGTGCACCCGAGCCGTTGTCCCAGCTCTGCTGCAATTCTTGATTTGCCACTACCGCTTACACCAGACATAATAACTAGTGTTCCCTTGCCCGTTGCGTAGCTGCGCGCCAGCTCGAAATAGCGGCGCGCACGCCACGTAGCCGCCTCTCTCTCCTCATCGGTGGCCATCTGATCGGTTGCCCTGAATCCCTCCACCTTCCCGCGGACGAATGCCCGATAGCTCTTGTAGAAGTCGAGTAGGGCCAGCAAGCCATCATCGCCCGTGCGCGCGACGTAAGCAGATACAAATGTATTCGCGAGGTCCCTGCGACAGTACCGGTCGAGGTCCATAGCGAGGAATGCGACTTCCGAGGCTACGTCGCCGTACCGGAAGCGGTCGTTGAACTCGATGCAGTCGTAGATGCAGACCTCATCTATCATGCAGACATGAGCTGCATGCAGATCGCCGTGACAATCGAGGATGCGGCCTTCCTTAATGCGTGTTTCGAACAATCTTCGCCGTGCCCTGAGGAAGTTGTTGGTGTAGGCCTTTATCACAGAATGGCAGGATTCTGTGATCGTACGGCCGATGTAGGGCCCCGTTTGTTCGAAGTTCTCGCCTGTATTTCTCTTGACGATGCTTGGATCGCCATACGAGGAGATCTCCTCTGTGGTGGCACCCGAGAGATGGAAGTCCGCGATCCGCTTTGCCACTCTCTCGAGCGTCTCTGCAGACGCTGTGCCCTGCTGCACCATGCGGTCGAGCATGCGGTCAGCGGGCAGGCGTTTCATCTTCACAGCGTACTCTACGGGTTTCCCGGCGCCTTCCACAACGAACCTGTCTCCATGTCGTACGATTGGAACGACACCAAGGTAAGCGTGTGCGCAGAGCCGCCGGTTAAGTTCTACCTCTTTGTGGCAGAAGGAAAGTCGTGCGTCAAGAGTTGAGTAGTCAAGATATCCTAAGTTTACGGGTTTCTTGACCTTGTAAACGAAGTCGCCCGCAAGAAAAACAAGTGACATCTGCGTCTGCTCGAAGTCAACGCTGCCCGGTCGATGTGGGTACGCTTCGGGCAGACGCAGAGCGCGCGTCAGCTCTTCCGGTGTGGTTGTCGGCGTCCTTTTCCGCGGGTCGCTATGCGTAGACGAACGTCGGTCGGGCAAACGACCCCTCCGCCTCTTTATCACCAACCGTGTATGTATCCGCGGGCAGGGTCTTCATCCGCGGTCCGAGCTTCACTCGCTGTCCAAGGAAGTCGACCGTCACAGTGTTGGGGTCTGCGCCCGTGAAATTTCCCATGAGCCAAGGGCCTTCGTCGAGCTCCACCATCACCGTGGTGTAGGGGACTTCGGCCTCTCTGCCCTGCGCCGGTACGTATGACACTGTAAATGTGACTACTTTACCCTCACCCTTCAATTCGACAACCTCAAGGTCCGTCGAGCCACATTCTTGGCAGGCTATCTTCGGCGGGCAGGTGTACTTACCACATGAGTGGCACTTGAGGCCGAGGAGCCTGCCATTCTTGAGCGCCTTGTTATATTCCTTGAATGTCAACTTGTATTCCATCGTGTGTCTCCTCTCTGGCTCCTACCAGCCCCTCTGGAGCACTATGTTGCACAGTACGCCGTCTCCACCGAGTGTGTCAGTGAGTCCGTACTTGACGTCCTCGACCTGTCTCTCTGGTTCGACTTCGCCGCGCATCTGGTGCACGATGTCCACTACCTGTGATGCTCCCGTCGCGCCGATGGGGTGCCCCTTGGACTTGAGGCCGCCCGACATGTTGATGGCGACCTTGCCGTCACGGTCGGCTTGGCCCTTTTCCCACAGCTCGCCACCTTTGCCGAAATCGGCGAAACCGAGGCTCTCGGCTGCGATGATGCTTGCGATGCTGAAGCAGTCATGGAGCTCGCACACGTCGATGTCCTCAGGCTTGATGCCGGCCATGTCATATGCCTGCTTTACCGACACTTCTCGCGCCCTGATGCGGGGTGCGTAGTCCTTCTGGGCACTGAGCTTACCTGAGGATGCCTGTCCGACCCCCGCGATGTACACGGGCTTGTCAGTTAGCTTCTTTGCCACCTCTTCAGAGGCGAGTACTATTGCTGCCGCGCCGTCAGAGAAGGGGCAGCAATCATAAAGCTGCAGCGGACTGCACACCATCGCGCTCTTCAGGACGTCTTCTTCGGTAATCTCCTTGTGGAACTGGGCGTATTTGTTGTGCGCGCCGTACTTGTGCGACTGCACCGACACCAAGGCCATCTGGTGCTTCAGCCGGTCAAGACTGATACCATACTTGGACGTGTACAGGTGTGCCAGCATTGCGAAGAAACCCGGGAACGTCAGGCCGAGCGGATACTCGTAGTGTGCGTCATGTGCCATCGCAAACGTTCGTGTTGCAAGCGGCGTTCCCATCTTGGCGGATGTTTCGACTCCACCTGCCACGACGATGTCATAGAAGCCGGACGCAACCCACATGAATGCGTCGCGGATGGCAAGGCTCGCGGACGCACACGCACCTTCGAAACGCGTCGCGGCGACGTTCGTTGCCCCAAGGTCATCTGCGATGTAGGACTGGATCATGACCTGTCCTTCGGAGAAGTCGCCGAGCACATTACCAACGTAGATCGCCTGGATGTCCTTGTTGCTGATTCCTGACTCAGTGATGGCGTCCATCGCTGCTTCATTGAACAGCTCAACAGAGGACTTCTCCGCGGCGAAGGTGAATGGCGTGTGGCCCACACCGACTATCGCTACCTTTCTCATGGTCTGGGTACCTCCTCTCAGATTGCCGGGACAGATTATAGCAGCGCTTGAAGGGGGGTGCACCAGACGTTGGCCGCGAGTTCACTATGGATTGAATATGTGTCTCGCTATCGCCAGGCGCTGCATCTCTGAAGTGCCTTCGTATATCTCGGTGACTCGCTGGTCCCGCCAGAACCTCTCCACCGGGCTTTCGCGTACATATCCGTAGCCACCGAATATCTGGACAGCGTCATGGCAGATGCGGCCTGCCGCCTCACTCGCGTACAGTTTGGCCATTGCTGCTTGGCTCACTGCTGTCCTGTTGTGGTCTATTGACCATGCTGCGCGGTAGGTGAGAAGACGCGCTACCTCAAGTTGTGTAGCCATGTCCGCCAGCATGAACTGAATTGCCTGTAGCTGCCCAAGGGGCTTGCCGAACGCCTGGCGCGCCGTGGCGTAGTTCAGCGCCTCAGTATATGCCGCCGTGGCAATGCCGAGAGCCTGCGCGGCAACGCTCACGCGACTTCGGGTAATGGACTCCAGGGCTATCTTGAACCCCTGGCCCTCTTCTCCGATGAGCGCGCTCCTGGGTATTTTGCACTCTTGGAAGATGAGCTCTGTCGTGGATGAACAGTGCTGACCGGACTTGTTCTCTTTCTTGCCGACGGAGAGGCCTGGTACCGACTTTTCCACGACGAACGCGCTGATACCCTTGTGTCTCAGCGAGGGGTCCATTGTGGCAAACACAATGCCGAATGAGGCCTCCTCTCCGTTGCTGATAAATGTTTTGACGCCGTCGAGGACAAAGCCGTTATTGCTCCTTCGATACCGTGTCTGTAGTAATGCTACATCGCTTCCACCGCCGGCTTCTGTCAAGGCGAAGAATGCCAGTTCACCGGCGGAGCATCTCGGCACATACTGGTGCCGTTGGTCTTCGGTGCCGTTCACACATATCACATCCATGCTTATGCCACAGGCGACCAGGTACGCGGTGGAGAGTCCCGCTGAGCCGCGGGCAAGCTCCTCTGTCGCGATATAGAAGAGGGTTTTTCCGGCTCCTCCTCCGCCATATTCTGCCGGGAGTGACACGCCGCACAGCCCGAGTTCTGCCATCTGTCGATATGTTTCGTACGGAAAGGTGTGCGTATCCTCCCATCGGCTGGCGTTGGGCACCACCTCGGACTCCACGAACTCCCTGACGGCGGCCCGGAAGAGCCGCTCTTGTTCAGAATCGGCGAAATCCATGTCGCCTCCTCTTAGCCTTCATGAGAACACTCAGGCAGACGTGACAGTTCTCTGGCGCAACGAGGACAGAACCTCTCGCTCTTGAGGTCGGTATCGTGCAACGTCTGGGAATAGCGCATCACGCAGACAGCATTGGGGCAATGCTGAAGCCCAAGCAGGTGTCCAGCCTCGTGGAGTACCTCCTTTGTAGCTCGCTCAATTAGCATGACGTCGAATGCCGCGTTCTCCTCTCGGCTTCCGTGAAGCCGCTTCAGCGAGACCACCCCACGGTGCTCCGTCGGGACAGCATATCCGAACACGAAATTGTAGCCGGGGACGGTGATGTCGAAGTCCGTGATTCCCAAGTTCAGGATATCGCATCGGCCTTTCGGCAGCAACACAGCCATTTCTCGCGCGTCCATCTGGTCGGTCTTCTGAGGGTCACCGGGTAGGGCAATTGCAGGTCCATCTTCCACCTCGCAGGGCATGACCGAGGCGACCGAGTACACGAGTGCATCAAGAACACCTGGTGCCAGTGTGCCGACGGAGAGCAGCCTCAACAGCACGAAGCGATTCCTCCGAGCCATTCGTGAACACGGCAAAGGATGGCATTGCGATTTGAGGGGGTCACTGTGTGGATCTCAGCGAATGGCAGCGCCTTTATCCTGTCTCCTTCGGGATGATGGGTCATCAGGATAGTTCCAAGTACCGGCTTTGGTGTGGATGCGATACGATCCAGTTTCCGTACGAAGCCTGGGTGTAGCATCTCCATTTTCCCTATCTCGTCGATTACCACAAGGTCGGCCGACTTCATGGCTGCATCAAGCGCAGGGATTGCGAGTTCCTCTATGACATCCACGTTCACAGAGTACGCTCCAACACGATGAATGGTCGTGTCCTGGCCCCGCCGTGCAAGCACTCCGTGCCTTCCATCGAAAGTTACCAGGCGGAACCCGCTCCTCAAGCCTCCCACTCGTATCTCCTCAGTGTAGAAACCTCCCACCTTAACGTGGCCGGACCCAACAGCCAACCTGATAATTGTCGTTTTCCCGCTTCCAGGCTGGCCAGTCAGCAAGAACCAGCGCGAGCGTGCGGTGTCCCTCATGTCACCGCTCACCCCTTGGAGAAGTACTTCCCTGCGATGGGTTCGAGTGCCCGGCGTGTCTCTTCGGGGATTAGATCAGGTGGTGTGACGATTGCGTCGCTGAGGGACCGCGCGCATGTGCAGCTTCTACCGGTGGGCATGTCATGCACCGAATTGGTCACGATCCTTCTTGCAGTATCAACCCCTGCCATAAGTGCTTTGAGGATCATCTCGGTTGTCACCGATTTATGCTCAGGATGCCAGCAATCGTAGTCAGTGACAAAAGCGACCACGGCGTAGCACATCTCTGCTTCACGCGCGAGCTTGGCCTCCGGCAGCGCAGTCATTCCTACGACGTCCGCTCCCCATGACCGGTACAACTCGGATTCGGCTTTCGTGGAGAACTGGGGTCCTTCAATTACGACGTACGTGCCACCGAAGTGGACTGTTGCACCTGTCTGGCTTGAGGCAATGTGCACCACCTCCCGCAGTCCCGGACAGAACGGCTCCGCGAAGGCTACGTGTGCGACGACACCGCGCTCATAGAACGTCGATGTGCGTGACTTGGTACGGTCAATCAACTGGTCGGGAATGACGATGTCCATGGGTGCGATGTCTTCTCTGAGGCTGCCGACTGCGTTCACCGAAATGACGCGATCGACGCCGAGGACCTTGAGGGCGTAGATGTTGGCGCGGTACGGCACTTCCGAAGGGTTGAGACGGTGGCCACGGCCGTGGCGTGGCAGGAATGCTACACGCTTTCCTGCAAGAATTCCTGTGGTGATGACATCCGACGTGGGGCCAAACGGCGTGTCGATGTGGCTCTCCCGCACGTCTGTCATCTCATCGATCTGGTACAGACCGCTGCCTCCTATGATTCCAATGGCCGCTTCGTTCATGCTCTGCCTCCCGGCCAAATTCTATATTGAGCAGATTTCTCGGGCAATGTAATACGTACGGTACAGGTAAGGGGCACATGGTGGGGTGTCGCGTGAAGGTGTAGTTCGCAGGTATGGTCCACTTGGACTGTGTCTTGACACTAGAATCGCATCATCCTACTATGTAACTCAGTCATGGAC
>CAZODZ010000052.1:0-11578 GCA_964578745.1 uncultured Dehalococcoidales bacterium
CGGGCCAGTGCCAATGGCCGGACGGATGATCCATATTCTGTTCAACGGCAATGAGATAACGACGGACACAACCGATACAGACGGATCTTACCGTGTCTCATTCCCTGTCCCGTTTGATTATGTGCCGCTCGCGTCGGTCGTTGCAGTATTCGTACCCGAAGACACCGACGCCGAGCGTTACCTCTCCGCGGACTCTGCCCCATGCAATATCACGGTAAGGTATCACCGCTCAACGATCGAGCTGTCACCTCCCGGCAGACTGTATCCGGGCTTTCCTGCCGAATTAGCCGGGCAGCTCAGTTCACTCGGTCCCGTAGCCTCAAGGCATGTTACGGTGTTACTGGACGGGAGAGAGGCAGGAGCCGCGTTCACCAGAAGCAACGGCTCCTTCCGGTGCACGCTCCATGTACCAGAGGAAATCACCATAGGCGACCATACGCTGTGTGTGCTGGCACAAGAGGACTCTACGGGACTTGCCGCGCCGGCGGAATCGACCCTGCAGGTAGAGGTCACACAGGTCACGCCTCAACTCAGCCTTCGATTCCCATCGGTGGTGTTCTACCCCTTATTCAGTGTGTACCCGGGTGGAGTACCGCGTTCTCTCGATTCCGACGAGGGGCCCGTCGTCGACGTGCGTGTAACATCACCATTGCCGCTGGCCACCAGCGTCATTCGAGGCTCATGGAACAGAGGGGACCTGCCTGCCACCGATGCACGCAGCATCACGAGTGTCTATTCACCTTCCACCCATCTTCTTCTGTCCGGCTGGCAGGACGTGCACGTTGAGACAACGGCCGTGGAGCCGTGGCACACCACCGCCACAGCGCATGGTCGGTTCTTTGTGGTGAATCTCTTCCTCGCCGTGCCGGCAGCCCTGCTATGCCTGCTGATCGCCACATGGGCGCTGCTAAGACAACGCCGTTCTCACCAAGCTCTCTCAAGTCCCGTCGAAGTCAGGACCTCTGAGGTGGGTGACAAGACCAGGCCGGCAGCAACAACCTCACCCGGCAGAATGAGGTTCTCCCCGCGGAGCGCCGTGGTCATCTGGTACTGGGCCGCCATCTACGGCATAGCGAACAGGCTCAATCTCACGCTCTCACCAGCCATGACATTGCGTGAGGTATCCATGCTGGCCGCACGCACGGCGCCAGCCCTACACCGCCTTCTGAATGCCCTCACATTGCTGGCGGAAGAGGCGCTCTACTCAGGCAGATCTGTCTCCCAGAGGCAGGCTGCAACAGCCCGATGGACAAAGGTATACATCACACGCTCATTCGGCGCTGTTTCGCGGGAGCAGCCCGGGGGTGAGCCGTGAGTCGCAGAAACCTCGTCTCGCTGGTGGTGCTTCTCTCGGTGCTGTGCACGTTGCTCATGGTCCGGCTCAATCCTGTGAGGGCCGATTTTGCCACCAGCAACCATGACTGGAACGGCCTCAGCGATTTCGCCGCCGCGACCGATCGGACGCTGCCATCGCTCGACGAAATCGAGCACGTACCACTACCCGCCACTCTCATCCTCGTGGAACCCAGTGGCTGCGACACTGCGGATCTGGAGCAACTCCACACCTTCGTCCAGTCCGGCGGCACAGTAATCCTGATGGAAGACTGGGACCCTGTCGTAGATCTGCTGAATGCGATGCGTGTGGACATCGCAATAGCCGGCATGCCGCTTCGGGACCCCCTGCACTGCCTGCGCGACCCATCCCTGCCTCGCGCATATCCGGTCTCATCGAACGACAAGATGTATCAAGTGGTCCTCAACCATGCGTCATGGCTGATACTGGGAGAACGGGCCGATGTCCTACTTGAGTCGTCATTCTTCGCCTACGGCGATGTGAATGGCAACGGCCGGTACGACAACGGTGAACCAACGGGGCCGATACCTGTGGCAGCCGTAGCACCGACGGGACAGGGGCACGTCATCGTTGTGTCAGACGCGAGTTTCATCCTGAATGGGATGCTCGACGTCAGCAACAACATGGAGTGGCTCGCGTCGCAATGCGAAGGAAGTCTATACCTGTACACCTCATCCACCTCCATGCCGCTGCAAAGCAGAATGCTTGAGAGCCTCGAGAGTCTGCTCGCCAGCCCCGCAGGCGTCGCCATGGCGGCGGTCGTGGTACTGGGAATCGCCACATTGTACGCATGGTATAATCGTGAGCGACACTATGGATAGCAGTCTGCTGCAGCGTGCACGTGCCATCCGTGAAGGAATCGACCGGGTGGTAGTGGGCAGGCATGAGCTCAAACAGTCCCTCCTCATCGGCCTGCTTGCAGGAGGACATGTTCTCCTCGAAGGTCTCCCGGGAACAGGGAAGACCACCACAGCCCGTACTTTCGCCGCTGCCCTCGGGGGTAAATTCAAGCGCATTCAGTTCGGGCCGGACACTCTCCCGACCGACGTGACCGGCTTCTTTATCTACGAGACAAACAGGGAACCAAGGTTCGTGGCTGGGCCCGTGTTCGCAAACGTGATACTTGCCGATGAGTTGAATCGGACCACACCCAGGACCCAGGCTGCCCTCCTCGAAGCGATGCAGGAGCGGCAGGTCACGCTCGACGGTGTAACCATGGCTCTCCCCCAACCTCACATGGTGATTGCGACGCAACTTCCGTACGGGGGGGCGGGCACATATCCACTCACCACGGTGCAGGCTGACCGTTTCATGCTCAGATGCTGGAGCGGCCTACCCACTCTTGAGGAGGAACGCCAGATAGCCATCACTATCGAGGCCATCGAAGCCACCACTATCGAGCCGGCACTGCAGCCCGACGAGTTGCCAGCGATGCGCGATGCAGTCTCGCAGGTCCATGTCGAAGACAGCCTCGTGGAGTACATCCTGTCGCTCATCGGGCACATACGAAACAGCCCGTACACAATCGAGCCCATCAGCCCACGCACGACCATCGCACTCATCAAGTGCTCCCGGGCCCTTGCCTTCCTTTCAGAACGCGACTACGTCCTGCCAGATGACATCAAGGCGCTCGTCACCGCAGTGGTGCACCATAGAATAGTCCTGTCCCCTGAGGCAGAAGCTGCAGAAATAGGGCCCTCAGACATCGCGATGCGCGCTCTGGATGATGTGCCCGTACCACGCAGCCTCTAGGGGGCCGCTTCCCGCGTCGTCCGGACTCGAAGCCGACACAGGAGGAGCATGGCGACCGCTACCCACTATCCCGGCACTGAACGATATGGAGGGACACACGTCTTCCGGCTGGCCTTCATCTATCCCGCCGTCGTGCTTGTTGTGCTGGCACTGCAGGATAGTATTCTCCAGTCCGTGACCGCGTTGTGCCTCGCCATATTTGTGTTTGTAGCGGGGATGACTGCGCACCCCCGTCTCCTGATCGCCGCATCGAGCGGCTGTTTCTTCTTCATCGTCGCCGCCGCAGAGCCACACCTCGGACACTGGTCAGTGCTGGCAGCTGCCCCGACACTGGTACCTCTGCTACACGGTTTCAGGCTGATGGCGGACCCTGCAACCCTGCCATATCATCCCGGCTCGTCATTCAGTCCGACTACCACAGGGTGGACGCTGTTACTCGGACTGGCGACCCTCAGCGTGCTCGGAATTGCCGCGGGCTCGACATCGCTGCTGTTGGGCACCGCTGCAGTGTGTGCAGTCGTCGCAATACCCACGGCGGTGTGGGCATGGAGACTACACGGAGCGAGTATTGTCATCGAGAGTGAGCCAATCTCCCTCGTGGCAGGCAACGCGGCCATCCGCGATGTCCGTGTCTCAACTCCCACAGGTGTACTTCTCGCCCTCTCGTTAGACCACCCCATCGCACATGTCACACCTTCAACCATGTCGCTCGGCCCATCGGGCACAATACTCACAATAGCGGTCCGCCCCCTGTTGAGCGGACCGCACAAAGTCACCGCCTCCGCCTGCGTAGCTGACCCCCTCGGCCTCGTTGCAACCAGCAGAAACGTAGACCTGCTGCCACTGACCGTCGTGCCCAGGGCAAGAGCACTCGAACTAGCGGCCCTTCGATTCCTGCGAGGGCAGAACGAGTCAGGCGCGACAATGTCAGCAGCCATCTCGGGTGCACTGCCGCACCTGCTCATGCGAGATTCCGGGGTAGAGTACGCGGGAAGCCGCTTGTACATCCCGGGCGACGAGCTGCACAGCATCGACTGGAAACACAGCGCGAAGCTGCAGCGAGCGGTCGTGAAGAGGTATTCGAGCCCGGCCCAGGCGAAAGGCATCCTTATCGTCAACCGGACTGTCGCCGATGAAGATGAAGCAGACCGGCTCGCATACGAGCTGCTGTCCGCCGCCCTGACACTTGCGAGAGAGGGTCTGGGGGCTGCAGTGATAGCGTATGACTCATCAGATGATGCAGTCGCGCCTGCGAGGGTCCTTACCGGACGCGATCTCGTGCAGCACGCCCTTGAGTTGACCGGCAGCCTGTTGATCAATAGACGGTACCGCCGGCTGCTCGATGTGCGTTCGGTGCAGACATTGATGGCTCTCAAGGCCCGCTCCTCGGCACAGGCTGAGACATCGAGCACAGTGCGCGTTCTGGAGGTGGCCGAACAGTCGCTGAGCGCAGCCGTGGAAGCGCACCCACTCACAAGCGCTTTACGGCACACCAGCCGTGACATCCATCCTGACTGGTGTCTTGCGATGAGCAACATGGGGAGTGACGCGGAGGCGCTGGTAACAGGGCTGCAACGGCTGGAGAAAGCCGTCGGTGCCAGGACACTCCTACTGGACGTCCGCAGTGGTGTACATGGTGCCCTGCAGAGGCAAGCACGCAGACTGGCTTAGACAGGTCAATCCCCTTCTGCGATGCCTGGATAGGACTAGCGGACAGGAAAGGTGCAGCTTCTCCTGGCACTACCTTACTGTTACCAGCGATACTGACGGTCTCCCCCTCATAGCGGTCGATATCGGCGCCATCGACCTAGCGCGAACCGACCCTTGGAGGCCACAGGCGTGCCAGTTGCCAGGTGCCCTCTGCCTTCAGCTAGGCTGGTTTTGCGGTTACGATAAAGAAGACCGAGCTATTCTGAACGACCCGCGCAGGAAAATGAGTTCCAGGTGCTCGGCCTCCAGCGGTGCCGTAATGGCTCTCCCTTCCCTACTTGACCAAAGTCATCAAGCCTGGCAACCACCTGGCGACGTACGGAGAGTCAAAACAGCGCACCAGCTCTTCTGCCCGGTTGAATTCACCCGCCTTGGTAGGTGCGGAGCCTTGCGACTACATCCCTGACGCGATACTTAATGACCGCCGTGCCCCCGGTGCGGAGGCCGCAGACTCCGAGCCTGGCCGGCCCGCTGACGTTCCGTCGAGCAAGTCTACCACCCTCCACCACGACTCTCGACCTCCCAAACCTGCCCACCCAGATGCAGTCGTGAGCACGAGGCCGGAAAGCCTTCAGCCATACGTACCGGTTGCTCCGGCACATCCGAGGCGCTGCTGGTACATGTCGATAAGGAGAGACTGGTCGATCCTGCGCCAAAGATGGTAGAGCTCAGAGTTGACACGGAAGAGACGTCCGCTAGATCCAACGTAGCGAACAGCAGTCTTATCATCACCATCCCTAATCTGAAAACCAATTGAATCAAGACCACGACCCTGGAACAGCACGCCTTCAGTGGTGCATTCCAACCCAGCACATCCAGGTGATATGCCATCTCATGACACGAGAACATGGTCTTGACCAGGTGTCGTTACGGCTGCCTTGCACAGGAGTGCACATCGTGGATCGCCCTGGTCTGCGATACAATATCCCCGTGCTCAGACGTCTCCCTTCTACAGGCGATCTCTCCTCGCTCGATGAGGCTGCCCTGAGGGAGCTGTGTGATGACATCCGTGCCCAACTCGTCCACACGGTCACGCGCACCGGTGGTCACCTCGCGTCGAACCTCGGCGCAGTCGAGCTGACAGTTGCGCTGCACCGGGTACTGGACTCGCCTACCGACCGCATTATCTGGGACGTGGGACACCAGAGCTACACACACAAGCTGCTCACCGGGCGGGCCGAACGGTTCCACACCCTCCGTCAGGAAGGCGGTCTCTCCGGGTTCCCCGACCCGGTCGAGAGCCAGCACGACGCCTTTGTCGCCGGCCACGCCGGCACCGCGGTATCCGTCGCGCTGGGCATGGCCATCGCGCGCGACCAGGCCGGTAAGACGCACGCGGTGATCGCAGTCGTCGGCGATGGCTGCCTCACCTGCGGCATGACGTATGAGGCACTCAATCACCTCGGGCATCTCGGGACAAGAGTGGTCATCGTCCTGAACGATAACGGCATGTCCATCTCGCCGACAGTGGGCAACATATCGCGCAGGCTCAACATGCTGCGCACCGGCCGCGCCTATTCTCAGTTCAAGAGGCACACCGACACTGCACTCCGTGGCATACCCAGCGGCAGCCGCGTGCGGGAGCTACTTCGTCACGCAAAAGCAGCCGCCAAGGCATTCGTGAACCCCGTGATGCTCTTTGAAGATCTGGGGCTTACGTACCTCGGTCCAGTCGACGGACACGATATAGTCGCTATCGAGAAGGCGCTGAAACGCGCACTCAGCCTGAGCGGGCCGACAGTACTACACGTGATGACGCGTAAGGGCAAGGGCTATGAGCCCGCCGAGGCAGACCCCACAACCTACCATAGCATGCCACCGCAGCGCACGAGCGGGACCAACACACCCACATACAGCGCCGTGTTCGCCGACCACCTCTCACACCTGATGGAGAAGGATAGACGGGTGGTAGTAATCACCGCTGCAATGCTTGATGGCACCGGCGTCGCCTCTGCACTCGAGCACTTCCCCGACCGCGTGTTCGACGTCGGTATCTCAGAGCAACACGCGGTAACTTTCGCGGCGGGGATGGCAGCCGAAGGCCTTAGGCCAGTAGTGGCCATCTACTCAACGTTCCTGCAGAGAGCATTCGACCAGATAGTTCACGACGTGTGCCTTCCAGGACTTCCGGTGGTCTTCGCGCTCGACCGTGCAGGAATCGTCGGTGGAGACGGCAAGACGCACCACGGTGCATTCGACATTGCATATCTCAGTACGATTCCAGGGATGCGCGTCGCAGCACCACGAGACGCCGAAGAGCTACGCTCCATGCTCGACCTCGCGCTTGCGGAAGATGGCCCCGTGGCCATCCGGTACCCCCGCACCATCGTCCCGACAAAGCGTATACACGCGTTACAGCCACTCGCAGACCGGTGGGCACCGGTAATGGTGCGGGAAGGCGCGGATATACTCCTCATCGCGCTTGGCTCAATGGTGGAACCAACCTTGGAAGCAGCCGAGATACTCGCGACTGACGATATAGAAGCAGCCGTGTTCGATGCCCGCTGTGCGGCACCACTTGACTCCACACTGCTGTGTTCACTCGTGCACGGCTATCGTGTCATTGTCACGGTTGAGGAGCACGTTCACTCAAATGGCTTTGGCATGCAAGTGAAGGAGCTCCTTGCGGACCGATGTCCACAGATGAGAGTGCTGACACTCGCACTGCCCGATCGGTTCATCACACACGGTGACAGGGAGTCACTACTCGCTGGCCTCGGCCTTGATTCACGAGGAATCGCCTCATCCTGCCTGACTGCCCTGAGGGACGTCTATCCACAGGTGCACGGATAGCTCCTCACCGCAGTCGTTGAGAACCAGTGAGTCGCCATCATAGACCCGGAAGGCTGTCTCGGCTGGGGGAAAAGTGAACTCGTGAGTACGCGCCCCCCCTTCTTCAACGACAAAGCTTGCGATCGCGACCAGTTCAGCATCCTGCCAAGCCTCGATACGACATTCATGCCGCAACTGGTCACCCGGACTCACGGTCACGTTGGCCTTGCCATCCTGCTCGTCGACAACGAGTTGCACATATCCTGCCTCTCCAAGAGAGGCACGCAGGTGCGTATCAGTCCTGAGCCGAGGTGAGAACAGCAGCAATTCAGCTTTGAGACCGTCGCCCGCCACCAACGGCCTTACTTCGATAATGGACTCCCACTCGGCCTCATCGGCCAAGTCCTGCACCACGAAGGTCGAATCATCTACGGCCTCGACCAGCGGCCCCACTACCGAGACCGCCAGGGCATCGGGGCTACCGTCGAGTCTTCCTTCGATCGTGTAGGAAAGCGGCTGTCCCTCGTGATTCGCGATGCCAAGAACCAGTCGTGCGCTATCCCCGAGGGCAATCTCGTCCGGGTAGCCTGTGGCCATGCCTCCAAGGCCGAGGATGTAGAACTCGGTGAACCGCTCACCTTCGCGCGGCGCCGTAATCACAAATATGATACTGCCAGCTGCAAAGGCAATCGATGCGATAAGAACACCAGTGATCACCCTATCCTTCAGCGCCATGGCCTGCCAGTCGAGGCGCGGAAACCTGAAGGACACGCTGAAACGGTCAGTCCGCGGCACCTTCGAGCGGCGGTACGCGGCGACTGCACACATCGTGACGTTGAAAGCAAGCACCGACAGCATAACCGGTGTAAGGCGGATACCCCACGTGGTGTAGTTGAGTCCGAGCCCAATGAGCGGGACAACTGCAATGCTGGTGCCGAAGCTGAGCGCCAGCCGCTCGATGGTGTCGACACTCCGTCGCAGCGGATAGAGGGCAGCCACAAGAGCATAACCGGGCAGAAACAACACGAAGACAGAGCCCAGGACTATACGCACCGCCCCTTCCGTCATCCACGCCAGGGGCAGCATAAGGCAGCTCAGCGCAGCCGTAAGAACGAGATCCATAGAACAAAGATTCACACGTAGGCATGTGTCCTACAACAAAATACGGACAACTCCTACAAGTGACCCGCGCTAAGAGGGTTGTCAACCCACACAGCAACTGTATACTAACAATGGTCGGGTCGTCGCCACAAGGCATGGGGGCTCCCCCCTGTGGCGAACCTTTCAGGCGTGGGTTTCGCGGTCGAGAAAGGGAAGGCTCGGCTTCCGGCGGCAGCGGGACAAGACGTCGTGGCTATTGTTCATATCTGGTGGATCGGTGAAGTCAGCAGGAGTCACAAGGCGGCAGGTCGCTTCCAGCCCGGCCATATCCGTGACAGGCACCATGTCCGTGGCCCATGTGCCGTCCTTTATGCCTCCCAAATAAGTCCTCACAGCACGCAGGAGCACCCTAGACAACAGAGCAGGGGGGCCACCGGATGACCGCGCTCATCCTTTGCGGAGGAAAAGGCAGGCGCATGGGCCCGCTGCGCGAGGACAAGTGGGCCATCGAGTTCCTCGGCCGGCCTCTGCTGCACGATACGATTGACAAGCTGCGAGCAGCAGGCATCCGCAACATCATCTTCGTCGGCAACAGCACCAACAGCGGCACTCTGCGCCACATCACCGCCGAGCTGCGGGATGTGGGCTGCAGCTATGTCATGCAGCAGGAAGACAACGCCGGCATGGCGGGTGCGGTCGAAGCCGCAGCCACGCACCTCGCCGATCCATTTCTAGTGGTGAGCTCCAACGACGTCGTGGAAGCGGACGCGTACCGCCTTGTGCTCGAAGCCGCCGACACAGGTGCAGATGTGGCGCTCCTTGCAGCGAGGCTGGACCGTCATTTCCCGGGCGGATACCTCGTGACGGACGGGCGTCTCGCGGTGACACATATCGTGGAGAAGCCGCGCCCGGGCGAGGAGCCGAGTGATCTCGTGAACGTGGTGGTCCACTACCACCGCGAGGCAGCATGCCTGCTTGATGCCCTTCACAGGGCACAGACAGACCGCGACGACCGGTATGAAGCGGCAATCGAGCTACTGATAGGCGAAGGGGCGGACGTACGCGCCGTTCCGTATCAAGGCTTCTGGGGGGCCATTAAGTACCCTTGGGACCTTTTTCCCATAATGGAGCACTTGCTCGGGCAACATGAACAAACATATATTGCTTCGACCGCGCGGGTCTCACCCCGCGCCGTTCTTGAGGGTGTTGTGCACGTGGGAGAGAATGTGCGCATACTTGAGAATGCCGTGGTGAGAGGGCCGGCCTACCTCGGCGAAGGCAGCGTCATCGGCAACAATGTCCTCGTCAGGGGCGGCGTTCACCTCGGCGCCCACTCAGTGGTGGGCTTCGGCACGGAAGTGAAACACTCGTACATCGGGCGGGGCTGCTGGTTCCACACAAACTACATAGGCGACTCCATCATCGATGACGGGTGCTCGTTTGGAAGTGGGGCGGTTACTGCCAACCTGCGCTTCGACGAAGCGAGTATCAAGGCGACCATAGAGGACGAGCCGGTTGACACCGGCACGAACAAGCTCGGCGTCATCATGGGGCGGGGATGCCGCGTGGGCGTCAATGCCAGCCTCATGCCAGGCGTACTGGTTGGCCCCGGAGCCATCGTGGGCCCGCACGTATGCCTGACGGCTGACCTGGCAGAGGGGCAGAAGGCCATGCCGTCAGATGCATACCGTGTAGAGACAAGCGACAACCCGGTTCCAGGGCCATCCAGTCCCACTAACGACTGGACTGGTCAGGGAGGAGCATAGCCATGTGTGGAATCATTGGATACTGCGGCACCGGACCAGCCCCCGAACGTGTTGTAGATGGGCTGCTGCAATTGGAGTACCGGGGATACGACTCAGCGGGCATCGCGGCACTGATGGCCGACCGCATCGAAGTGCGTAAGGACACAGGGCGCATCGAGGACGTCGATGCCCGGCACCGTCTCAGGGAGATAGAGAGCCATGTAGCGCTCGGACACACAAGGTGGGCAACGCATGGTGGCGTGACGCCGGAGAACGCGCACCCCCACACTGACAGCAGCGGCCGTATCGCCGTCGTGCATAACGGTATCATCGAGAACTACCAAGACCTGCGCACCGAGCTGGTGAAGGAAGGCGTCATCTTCGCCTCGGAGACCGATACAGAGGTCCTGCCGCACCTGATTGCGCGCGAGCTGAAAAACGGCGCGGCAACACTCGAGGTCGCGGTCGCGCGCACCTGCACACGGCTACAGGGCTCGTACGCCTTCGCCGCCATGAGCGCAGCTGAGCCAGCCAAGATCGTGTGCGCGCGACTCGACAACCCTCTGATAATCGGGATCGGCAAGGACGGTAACTATATCAGCAGCGATGCGCTTGCGTTCGCGTCAAGAGCCGACACGATGATCACGTTGCAGAACGGCCAGACAGCCGTGGTTACCAAAACAAAGGTAACCGTGCTAGATGTCGAAATGCATGAGGTCAGCCTGCCACACCTCGCTGTCGACCGCACGTGGGCGGACACGCAGAGGAACGGACACCGGCACTACATGCTGAAGGAGATGGCAGAGCAGCCTGAGGCGCTGCTGAGGACACTGGAGCAGGATGACAGGCTGCTGACAGAAACAGGCATCGATATCCTGCGGGCGGACCGGGTCATCTTTACCGCGTGCGGCACATCCCGTCACGCGGCGCTCATCGGCAGGCTCCTTTTCGCAAACGTGGCCAGGAAGATGAGCGACGTCGTCATGGCCTCGGAATTCGGCTACTTCGAGCGTGCGGTCGACCGCCACACGGTGGCGATAGCCGTCTCGCAGAGTGGCGAGACGGCGGACGTGCTGGACGGCGTGCGGAGGTCGAAGGCCGCGGGTGCGCAGATAGTGGCTGTCGTCAACCGCCCCGCGTGCAT
>CAZODZ010000053.1:0-11347 GCA_964578745.1 uncultured Dehalococcoidales bacterium
TTGAAGTCAAAGATTCGCGACAGCATCGAGCAACTCACCGGTCTGAGCGTCGAGACCGTCAACATCAAGTTTAAGTACCACGCGGACAAACGTGGGCGGGTATCGGTGAGGTGACAGGAGCGCGAGATGGCTAACCCAAAGACAATCGGTATCCTCGCGGGGCTGGTCGCCGGCATAATCATCGCGTGGCTGGGCTTCGCCAAGTTTCTCGTAGTTGCACTCTGCGTCCTGATCGGCTGGTTCGTCGCGAAGGTGTACATGGGCGAGATAGACCTGCTGGACGCGTACGAGCGGTTTCAAGCCGGTCGCGGAAGGAGAAGCCGGTAGCAGACCCTACGCATACCCGGCATGCGCACCTGCATCACCGGCCTAAGCGTCGGCGCACAAAGAACGGCACCAGCACGAGACCTGTCACGGCGCCTGTGCTAGGGACACAACAGGGGACAGCATGGCCTTTCTGCCTGTCATACCACGCCGGGCAGATTGCTCCAAGACTGTCTTCTCCTGCATCTCCTTATCAACATAGTACACGCACGCGTTCATCACGCCTGACCACTTCCCGTTGATCGGCATCAACGCGGCAGGCATAAGCGCTACATTCCACCCACTCAACCATCCGCTGCGGGCCACACTATCCATGCAGGAATGGAGGTGTCGGCAGGAAGCAGCGCAAAAGGCACACGGTAGTAACGGATGACCTACAGTGCCCTACTCTACATGACAATCGACCACGAGAAGGCGTACACCATCACGATCGTACTCAAAAAGGAGACCCGCTCCTGAAACTCCTCGCTCCAGACGTCACTATTGCGATGCCCCTGTCACCGTGAACGGCTTCGTCTTCCTGGCACGAGAGGACGTCTACGACAACACGCCTTTGCACAAGGCAAAGCCCCATATCCCGACCTGAACAGGACCGGCAGTCCCCATTACAAGTTCGAGGACGAGACAACCTGCCGCAACCGCTCGACAGGGTTGCTCTGGCGACAAGAACACCGGCCCGCACACGGATGGCTCGCACTCTCTTGTCACATTTGCAATGCCAGCCACAAGCCAACGGAAGGTCATCACGTTCAAGCAAGTTGCCGACGGCATGCAGGTCATGCTGACACTCAAGGCAGGCGACAACATCGAGACAGTCCGGATTCACAAATCCTGGGAATCCGTGCTGGGCCCCGGGCCCCCGACTGCAGGGTGTACGTCAAGGCCAACCCCCTCCGTCCAGCCGGCGAAGCACACGGAACACAATTTCGAGCGCATCGCGAACCTTCTCCAGTTCTTCGATATCCATGACTTCGAGAAGCTGGCGTCCACGCTCGAGGCCCGAGAGCCAGAGGCGCTCAGCCAATGTCCAACCGTCGGAGGAGAGGCGGCACAATACAACACGCCGATCAGCCGGATCGCCCTCCCTCTCAACCAGTCCATGATGCACCAGTCTATCAAGCACGCCGGAGGCCACCGCTTGGCTCGAGCCCAGCGCGGTGGCAATCTCACTCATGCGTGATACACCGTGGCAATACAGCCAGAGCACCACTTTCAGCTGAGGCATGGTGAGTTCGAGCCTGAGCCATTCCTCAGGCATCACGGGACGAATTTTGAGCGATTCAGTTTCGCCCAGGCTGATTATCTGATCAATCAGCCTTCTCTTCTTCTCGCTGGAGTTCATCCTTTCGTCTCCTCAACCACAGCCTGCGATCGCACAAACGGAACGATGCCAGGTACCGTGGCGTTTCTCAGGCGGCTCCGCCAGATGTCGAGAGGAACGAGGACAGCCGGTAACAATGTAAACGTGAGTATCAGCAGCAATGCGAAGATCATCACCGTGACCATGCCAAAGGTCTGAAGCACAGGAAATGCAGAAAGCACCAGCGCCCCGAAACCACCCATCGTGGTTGCGCCGGACGAGATAAGCGCCACCCCGACACGCGAGACGGCAACACGCATGGCCTCATGTGGCTCCTCTCCCCTGTCGCGTTCTTCATAGTAGCGCGTCATGACAAGAAGGAAGTACTCAACGCCGAGGCCGATGATGAGCGCTCCCATGGTTGCCGAGACAGCCGTGTACTTCATGCCAAGCAGATACATCATGCCACCAGACAGACCGGTCACGAGCACCACAGGCAGGATCGGTACGACAGCCTTGAACCAGTCGCGGTAGACAACAAGGAGTGTAACAAAGATAAGTAGAAGACCGGTGAATGTCATCCTGTAGCGGCCGGTGGTGAGCGCGTCGAAGACACCTCCGTAGAGCACCTCTCCTCCCGTCAGGGTCGCACTGGTCCCCGGTGGAGGGGCCATCCAGCGAAGGTCGTCACGCAGAGATTCGATGAATTTCCGCGAGGCCTCCGGGCTCATGCCATCAGTGGCCACGGTCATCAACGCGAGCGCCCTCCCGTCAACATAGGGGTCCTTCATATCTGATGACATTTGCCAGAGAAGCTGACTTATCTCTGCACCTGTAGCGGGGATGACACCGCCGTTCGCTGCAGCTATGACATCGGCGAGGCTTGCAGTCTCACGTACAATGGAGTGCCTCTGCTCCACATAATCGCCGAATTCAGACATCCATCTGACAACATCAGGTGCTGTGACGTCGTCAGACCGCACCAGAATACTCACCGATGTGGAAGAGCCGAGGATGCTTTCAAGCTTCTTCGCCTGAACAATCACCGGCATATCAGGCGGCGCGTAATCCTTCTCATTCATAGATACATTCACATGCTGGTCATAGACATAGCCGAGGATTGTCAGAAGGACCACCACGGTCACGATAGGCAACGGATGCTGTGAGCAGAACAGTGACACCCTCCCAAGAAGGCGTTCAATGGGGAGTTCATGGCTGCCACGGCGGCCGACGCGGATTGCGCGATGTACATCCTGACGGGCGCCGCGTCCGCGGTACGTGAAATAGACAAGGGGGGACATGAAGACAACGGCCGCAAAGAAGCAGAGGACTATGCCAAGAAGGCTCAGTCTCCCAAAGTCCACCATCATGGGAACCGGTGACATGAAAAGAGCTGTGAAGCCGAGCCCACCACAGATGACGGCCAGTCCCACTGCAGGCCCGATACTCCGCATGCCGCTGATGACCGCGCGGCCCGCGTCCTTTCCTTTGCGCACCTCCTCATCGACACGGTTATGAAACTGGATGAAATAGTCGATTCCTATCCCGATGAGAAGCGGGAAGACGGCCATCGAAGCCATGGTGAGAGATACGTCGAGCAGTCCGGTCAGGCCGAATGTCCAAAGAGTACCGATGACAACTCCAAGCAGTGGCATAAGCGGACGTTGCACATGGCCGAAGACAACACTGAGGACAAAGAACATGGCGACTACGGCGGCGATGAGCATGAAGCCAAGGCTCTTACTCATCTCCTTCTTCATCTCGACACTGAACTTGGCCTCACCGGTCGTTTCAGCGTTCACCGAGGGAGGGAACGCCGACTCGGCGATTACCTGCTCGATATGCAACACGACAGGCTCAAGATCCGACTCCTGTACATGAGGGGCCAATTCCACAAAGATGAACGAGTAGTGCCCGCCAGGAAGAAATGCCTGTCTCAGGTCTGAAGGAAGAGCATCTATGATAGCGTCCACTTCCCCCTGATTGGCAGGCAGGTAGCCGACACCGGACTGCACCACAGTAATGCTCCGTATCGTCGAGGCGAGACTACGAACACCGCCGACACGGCTGTCATCCCGCAGTGTGTCAGAGAATCTATCCTCCGCGCGAAGAGTCTCGACATCAGTGACATCCCCTGAAAGCATGACCATGAGAGAGCTGCTTCCAGCGAAATGCTCCGCATAAGTGAGGTATTCCTGGTATGCACGGCTGTCCTCGGAGACAAAGGTCTCAAGCCCTGTCTCCATTTCGATGCGGCCAGCAAATTCCAGTGCCGGAAGCACGGCCAAGACCGACAGCAGCAGGAGCAACTTGCCCCTGCGCACCACCAGCGAGCCTATGGCCTCGAACACCCCGGCCATAGCCTACTCGTCGGAGCCCCCCTCAACGGAGACCATCCGTGCCCTTTTCGCACGGTACGCACGCCAGGCGTAGATGCCTGCGGCGCCGCCAGCAGTTATCAGCGCTGCAATCAGGAGTGCAGTTTGAAGCGGAAGCGCCCGGCGGGGCATTACTTCAAGGTACGCCTTCATCACGTCGGATGTGTAAACGTCGCCATTGCCATCACGATACCTGACCTCGACATCGATTCCGTAGGTCTTCACAGTGGCATCGTCATCGGCGGCAATCCGAAACGTGGCTACTCTTGCCTCTCCCGGCGCCATGTCCCCGATGAACGCCGAATCATCGGTGCTGGAGAAGGGATCAACGGCGTTGATACGAGCAACAGCATCGGTAATTGAGGTAAGGCTGGTGTTCTTGATGGAGACCTTCATCTCGCGTTTCGCGCCGGGCTCCATCGGCTTGTCCAGCACCGCTTCGACGATCTCAAACTGGATCTTCGGAGTGATATCAATGCCGGCCGTCACCACAGTCGACTGGGCAACGTCCCTTTTGTCGGTATAGCTGATCCTGACATTGAGCGGCGATGTTTTTGCCATCGCCTCGTGAGAGACCGCAACCTTGAATCGCGTCGCAACCCGCGCTCCCTGTTCCACAGTCCCCAGGTAACTGGCCCCATCAACAGGAACGAAATTGCCACTGGGCAGCACCTCGGCGGTAACGTCGTACGCAGTCTCGCCGCCATTCGCAAGTACAATCTCAATCGAACCGGTTGCACCAGGTCGCAATCCCTCCACCTCAGTCTTCACCACAGAGAAGTAGCTGCCACCCACGTGAATCCTGATCGGAATCGTCTCGACAACCTGTTCGCGCGCAAAGCGGAACTGCGGCTGGTACGTCGCCGGGTTGTATGCGTCAGGGTCCGGAGGGAGAGGCAGAGAATCAGGAGGGTTCAGCCAATCGACGTCCTTCGTGTACTCATATGAGACATTCAGCTGCAGTTCATAGTCACCGACCTCTGCGTAGCGATATATACGCAAGTCGAATCCGAGAGGTTGCGGTGTGACGCAGCTCCTCGAGAGCATCCCCACATAGACGGTGGGGCCAACCACCGCGATGGCCGGGTTCGGTGACTTTAGCGTCACAGTAAGGTTCTGAGCAGTGGTACAGGGATACGCAACCATCATGCCACTCATCAGGTAGCCGTATGCGAGCACCTGGTCATCAGCGCCGGCAACACGCCCTTCGAACGTACCCTGGTTCTGCAGCATAAGTTGGAGTCGCCCGCTCGTCCCCAACTGGAACTCGTCATCGCCCACAACCATCGCCTCGATGTCCGGTGAGCCTTCGACCGCAGCCAGCACGGTCCTGGGCTGCAGCGGCATGATGAATGTAACCACTATTGCAGTAAGCAGCACTCCTCTCACGATGGACATAGTTCCTCCGGGCACGCTTGATGCAGGCCGCCTGCAACGGTCGGCGTGCAAAAGTATGCTAGCGCGATTTATTTACTTCATGCAAAATATTTCTGTTGTATGAATAATCTCCGGATGGGAGCCCCATGGACACCGTCCATCACGTTGACGCATGTCGATGTCCGTGATACCGTCACACGCGTGTGTGACAGAGCCCTGGATGCGGGCGACGCAGAAGGAGATTCCAATCATGGCTACGCCGGAACTGCTTGAGGGCAAGGCACAGACTGTCCTGGGTATCGTTGACAGGTCAGACCTCGGTATCACACTGCCCCATGAGCACATACTGATGGATGGCAGTGCACTCTACAGCGAACCGTCAGCCTCATCAGAAAAGGGTCGCGCGTTCAAACCAGTTGACTGGGACGTGCTGAGCTGGCTGCGCTATCACCCTTTCGAGAACATTGACAACCTGCGTCTGCTGGACGAAGCGATGATGACACGCGAGGTCTCCTATTTTGCAGCGGCAGGTGGAAGGACCATCGTGGACCAGGGGAATACTGGACTTGGCCGCGACCCGGTCGCACTCGCGCGCGTCGCGCGCGTCACCGGACTCAACATCATCATGGGCTCCGGCTACTACACGGTCAACTCTCTCAAGCCCAACGTGCTGAGCAAGTCAGTCGATGAGCTTGCCGACGAGATAGTGAGAGATATTACCGAGGGCGTCGGGATCAGTCGCATACCAGCCGGTCTCATTGGAGAGATAGGCACCTCGTGGCCACTACACGACTTCGAGAAGAAGTCTCTGCTGGCCGCTGTGAAGGCACAGAAGGCAACCGGCGCGCCCATAAATGTCCACCCAGGGCGTCACCCGCAGGGACCGATGGCAGCGGCGCGTATCCTGGATGATGCGGGCGCGGATATGACACGGGTGGCATTCAGTCACATAGACGGCCGCATCCGCACACACGAGGGCCGACTGGAACTGGCACGACTCGGATGCTACCTCGAATACGACCTGTTCGGCTACGAAGGCCACTTCCCGTCCTTTCCAGGTTCCGAGCCCATCGACCTGCCCAACGACACCACACGTATCTATGAGATACGTGACCTGATGGATGCGGGCTATCTTGACCGTGTACTTATCTCGCACGACATCGTCTGCAAGACGAAGCTGGTCGCATACGGCGGCTGGGGCTACGCGCACATTCTCAACTACGTTGTCCCCATGATGCTCAAGCGCGGCATCAGTCAGGATGTCGTCGACACCATCATGATCGTCAACCCGGCCCGTTTCTTCACTTTCGTCTAGGTCTCGCTCAAACGGGCGGGGATGCAGCGGCTCCAGCCCCTGAGCAGGTCCTTCCCCCCTGACATTATGCCGACATCTGCGTTGTCAAGATGTGAGAAGGTGCGGTCGGCTGCTTTGTGTCAGGTCAGCCGTGTGTATACTTCGGGGGCAACCTGATGGGCCGGGACAACTGGGCATGCCACCGGAGAGCAGAGAAGAGCAGTCACACCGGAACAAGGAGGAGCGCCTTGCTGCGCTGTTCGACTCCTGCTATCCCAGGCTCGTTCGGTATGCATACGCCCGCCTCGGCAATGCAACCGAAGCTGAGGACGTCGCATCAGAAGTTTTCGTGCGTGCTTTCGAATCGCTTGACTCGTATCGCGACAGGGGCGTGCCAATGGAGGCCTGGCTCTTCACAATCGCGCGCAACATGGTCATCGACCGGTACAGACGGTCCACGCAGGTGGAGCGCGTGTCTGAGGACAATACCGCTGAACCAGAGAGTCGCGATGACCCCGCCAGGCACGCGGAACAGCGTATCCTCATGCGGGACGTGCGCAAGGCACTGCAACACCTTACCCCTGAGCAGCGAGAGGTCGTCACGCTCCGCTTCTTCGGCGGTCTCAGCTCACGTGAGGTGGCCATGGTGATGAGCAAGCGCGACGGCGCAGTACGTGAGATGCAGCGGGCTGCCGTCGAGAAGCTCAGGGTCCTGCTGGGAGCGGAGCGGTTGATATGAGCACCGGCGAGTTTGACAGAGTCCTGGATGAGTGCCTCGACCGCATGATGGCGGGAGAAACACTTGATTCGTGTCTCGACCGCTATCCACAATGGGCAGACGAACTGCAACCTCTGCTCCGTGTGTACGCAACCACAGAAAAGACAGCCGCTGGAGTGCCCTCTGCGGCGGCAATCACTGCGGCAAGAATGCGTATGCAGCAGGCCCGCGCCGCTCACGCCACGCGCACAAGGCGGTCGTTACCTCTAACCCAACGCATCTTCTCACGACCACTCGCATTCGCAGCGACAGGGTCGGTTGCAGTTATCGTACTGGCCATGGTGCTGCTGTTGCCCGTGACCGGTGGCGCTCCCACGATCCCGACAAGCCCAGATGGCACTACCCCAACAGCCCCATCGGCAGATGAGACTCCAACCGTGCCGTCAGAGAGCGGAACGCCTGCAGACGAAGAAGGGGTAGCGACCTCCTCTGCAGACACAGTTCCAGCAACACCACAGGCTGAGGGCAATTTCGTCCTGCTGCTGAGCGATGCGCCCAACGACATTTCAGACTTCGAGAGTCTCATAATCTCCATTTCCACAGTCCATCTCAAGCCCGAAGGAGGTGGGCCATGGGTCGAGCTGACGCCCCAGGTGCAGAGCGTCGACCTCACCCGGCTGCAGGGCGACCTGGCAGTT
Organism: uncultured Dehalococcoidales bacterium; assembly: GCA_964578745.1. GTDB lineage: Bacteria > Chloroflexota > Dehalococcoidia > GIF9 > AB-539-J10 > SKVJ01. The sequence goes on from CAZODZ010000053.1 coordinate 8,090, forward strand.
GAGATATGGAGAGGCGACGTGCCGGAAGGCGATTATGCAGGCGTGCACGTACACGTGTCATCTGCAGAAGGCAGACTTGCAGCCACAGGAGCAGCCGTTGAGGTATCTCTCCCATCCGGCAGGCTGCAGGTGGACTCGACCTTCACGGTGCGATGCTCAGGAGCAGCGACACATTTCGTCTTTGACATCACTGTACACCGCAACAGCACAGTCCAGAAAGCTGCAAGATACATCATCTCACCCCAGGCCAGTGAAAGTGGTGCAGGCATTCATTACACAGCGGTCGAACCCCATGGAGCCTCGGTGGGAGCGTCGGAACCGGAGGCACGGGACAGGGGTAGTCCCCCGAACGACACCCCCGGCCCACCCGGAGCCGACAGGCCCGGCAAGGAGCCCAAAGCACCTCAGTCCGGAATCAGTCCGGGCCGTGCTGACATTCCCTGATTGCGTGCGTTGTCAGAGACAGACACAACACGTGATGGAAGGAGGCTCGGGAATGAGCAAGAGACTGGCACTACTTGCGACAGCGATGATCATGCTCGCGCTGCCGGTCAGTGGCTGTGCAACTGCAGATAGTACCGCTCCTGCACCGGAGACGCCCGTCGACACGGCGCCGTCGACTGTGGAGGCAGCGCAGGAGCCCAATTTCACGCTGCTGGTCAGCGATGAGCAGAACGACATCGGTGACTTCTCGGCGCTGTGGGTAACGATCTCCGGAATCGGGTTCGTGCCCGACGATGATGAAGGGATAATAGTCGAGTATCCCGTGGACGGGACCATATCTGTGAACCTCGTCACCCTCATGGGCGAGAACGCAGTCGAACTGTGGCAAGGCTACCTCGATGAAGGAACATACACGAAAGTCTTCCTCTACGTGGACGAGGTCTGGGGCATCCTCCTTGGCGACGGCGAGGAAGACGCGATCGAGATAAAGCTGCCCTCGAACAAACTGCAGGTCAACGTCCCGGTGACAGTGGAAGATAGCGGAAACTCATCTGTGGAGTATGTCTTCGACATCACCGTGCACAAGGCAGGCAACAGCGGCACCTACATCCTGAGCCCACAGCTCAGCGAGTGCGGTGCAGGGGTGAAGTATCGCCTGCTTGAGCACACGCGGGACCGCATCATGACCGGAAAGCCCGAGTGGGCCGGCAAGCCGGTTGACGCAGGCCAGCCTGCTGGTGCCGGCGGAGACGAAGAGCAGGGAGAAGGCCCTCAGGGAAAACCGGAAGACGCCGGTAAGCCGGACGACGGGGGACTACGCACCGCGGCAAACAAGCCTGACTGGGCCGGACAGCCTCAGATGCAATCCAGCACGGCACAGGGCAAAGTGTAGTCGCACGCAATACCATGCAGTGGTACCTTTCGAGGGGACGGGTATGAACTACCCGTCCCCTCGGGCGCTGCGGTCGCAGCTCGCCTCGTCATGATTAGCACACGTGAACGGGGAGTGCGGCACGCCAGAAGAGCAGGACAGAGCGCATTTCAACAGGGGCCAGAATGGCCTGTGAGGAGCTCTGCGCAGGCGACGGACTCAGTGAAGCTACTGCCGCACGCCAGCACACGCTTCAGCCTGCGGCTGGGATCAGCAGGACAGCGCGGCCGGCGGATTGCGGTGCGCGACGCATCGAAATCGTGGGCAGAGCATCCGTTCCAGGCAACTCCTTCCACCACAAGGTGAGTGTGGATACCGCCGGCTTTGGCGCCCACGAGGCTGTTTTCAGACACTGAATGACATCTCCGGCACCTGCTCAGTATACTTATACATTATGAGCGCGGACCAATCGGAACCAACCGGTCAGGACATCTGCACTGAGTTTGCCCGGCTGAACAACGAACTCATCAACATCCGCCGTGACCTGGAGCAGCGCAACGCCGCCCTGGAGCGACTGGCGTATCACGACACGTTGACCGGCCTATTGAACCGGCTTTCCATCCTGCAGAAGCTGGATGAGTGGTTGCAGCACGTCCGCCGGTATAACTCGCGCCTTGCAGTGGCCATGGTGGATATCGACCACTTCAAACAGGTGAACGATCTGCACGGTCACAGAATCGGTGACAGAGTACTGGTAGACCTGGCGAATGTTATGAGTCGTAGTATCCGGAAGACTGACTTCATCGGCCGCTACGGTGGGGAAGAGTTCCTTATCATCATGCCGAGGACGGATGTTGCAGGAGCCGCAATAATGGCCGAGCGTCTCCGGGCTGCAGTGGAAGGCACACCAATGCACGGAGCTGATGGCACCAGGTTCTCAACCACCGTCAGCGTCGGTGTCGCCGAGTACTGTGATGGCGACGACGAGGACCTCATTATCAGCCGGGCCGATGCAGCGCTCTACCGTGCAAAGGATCTGGGCCGCAACAAGGTTAGAGTCTCGCCGTGCACCGATTCCAAGAGCACTGGCCGGCCAGCCAAGACCAAACAAGCGAACTAGCCGCTGCAAGATTCCAGGGCTATGTCGGCCACACTGTGGGTGGTTTCTGCCACGGGACCTGCACACAGCTGCGGACCACCGACCTGCTTGAGCTTGCCGACCTCTTCAGTGCCTCCAGTGTTAAGAATGCCTGGTCCGGCCTATCGCCACAGTGGGCTCATTGAAGAGGCGGGGCAGCTGCTATCACCACCACCGCGATGCCATTACCATGGATCTAACGGGAGAGCGGAAGGCCGCGGAGCTCCAACCAAGGGCGCTCCCCGCGAGGGCCAGAGGCCCACGCTCAAGCAGAGAGGCTATGGCACCACCCCACAGACCGCGCCAGGCAGTGTGCGTCGCCGACCTGAGGTTGAGTCAACCGCCGGAGCAGTAGCCTTCCCACGCAGACATGCTGCCAGCATATGAGGTGCAGCGAAACTGTGACGGACCTTTCCCGAGGCCCGGAGCACTCCCGAACACACAAGACAACTGCGGCCTTACTCAGCCGTTTCTGGAGTGCTCCTCAACTTCGGTCAATCCGTCCGAAGCAGGCAGACCTGTGACGAGACACGCACCCATTATTTGGAGCAGCTCGCATCTCGTGATGACAGCGACATGCCTGCAGCCATGCCGCTTGTCATGGATAACAACCCTGTCGGTGAACACTTCGGCGAGTGTCTCTTTACCGCAGCCGTCGCACTTGACCAGCCAGCTGTTGCCTCGCTCGCTTCTGCTCAGCATTGACGTGCTCTACAGCCACCAGAGAGAATATCCGGGCGCGTCACATAAGGGACGCCCGCAGGTCACTATCGCACGGGGCCGAGCGTATGTCAATGGTTGGCAG
>CAZODZ010000054.1:0-10861 GCA_964578745.1 uncultured Dehalococcoidales bacterium
CGACAGCGCACCAGAGCCTCTTTGCAGAGGACCAAGTCATCTGCCCGTGCGATCTCACGCTACGTGCAGCAGCAGGCGGAACATGAGCGGCGGGAACTGAGCAGGGCTGTGCACGACACAATCCTGCAGGGCCTCACGGCGGTGAAGATGGACCTGGCGGCATGCACGTCATCACTGCCCGCGCACAAGCCAGCCGAGGTCCGAGCGAGGCTCGATTCGATTCTCGAGACAATCGACGGCCTTGTCCTCCATACCCGCCGCATATGCGAGACGCTCGTGCCGCCGGTACTCGACGTCCTCGGCCTGGCATCAGCAATCGAATGGGAGGCAGAGGAATTCACCCGCAAGACGGGAACAACCTGTACGGTCCGACGGCTCGATACACTCACGGGCGTTGCACCAGAGTCCGCGGCAATCCTGTTCCGCGTGTTCCAGCATGCACTCGAGTACGTGGCGAGCTCAAGGCCGACCACTGAAATCGCCATCGACGTACGGCGCATAAAGGCCTCTATTGTCATGACAATGGAGACGAGTGGTGGCGGAGAACAAGCGGCCGCCGAACGCGTCAGGCTATCGGAGCTGTCAGAGCAGGTCCGGAGCTGGAGCGGTCATTTGAGGACATGGCAGACACCGGCGGGAGAGAGGATGCTGCAGATCTCCATGCCTCTTGACCTCTACACGTAGATCGCCCACATGCCTTGACGCGGCACGCCAGCAGCCCTAGCATTGAATGTCAGCCAGTCTGATGCTCAGGAGGCATCGTTCATCTGTTCTTCATGCCGCATTCGCCTCCTGAGCCCCTAGCGTTTCGCCCGCATCGTTCCGTCGCTCAGCGCACAAGCCGCGGTCTGGAGAGTCGCTCCTTGAGGCGCGGCAGCCGGAAGCCGTACACAAGCGTGGCCAACAGGCGACCAAACAGCGGAACAGGATCCCGCCATGAAAGAAGCAAGGGCTTCGTACGGGGGTCGAAGAAGTCCCGCAACCAGGAGCGCGCTATCGCGCGCTTTCTCGGGTGCGTGGCCATGCACAGAAGGTCCATTGTGAACAGGTACCTCGCTTTGAGGTCAGTGCGATAACCTTCGACCTGGGGAATATCGCCGTCCATAGCCAGACGGCACAACAGGTACGGAAAATCCACGCCAGCAACCATTCCAGTGTAGAGGGAGCCCCACAAACGGGGGTTGATCTCCATGAACACGGGGGTGCCGTCTCTTGGGTCGACGCGGAACTCGACCTCGGCGGGGCCGTACCACTCCATCTGCTGCAGCAGTCTTACAGCCTGGTCCCTCAATTCGGGCCAGTACACCGCCTGGCCGCACGCAGTCGGGCCAGCGAGGGGCGGGTAAGTCCTGTTTCGCCTGCACACAACGGCAGCACGCGCGACAGACTCCTTGTTCATCAGGATATCAACGTCGTATGTGAGTCCGCCCCACGGGATGTATTCCTGGACTATGACAGGACCATACACCGCCTGAACCGTCTGGCAGACAGGCCACACCGCCGCAGCCCGGTCGACCCTGTAGAGCCCTGCGCTGCCCTTCGAGACTCGCGGCCGGACGATGACTGGGAGACCCAGAGCTGAGACCGCGCTCTGCACGTCGTCCTCGGTGGCGATAACGCGCGTCTCTGGCACCCGGAGCCCGCTTGCACGCGCCCGTTCAACTGACATTGCCTTGTCCGCTGCATCTCGAAGAGCGTCGAGAGACTGAAAGGGAAACCGGGTCACACTCTCAACTTCACCTCTGCGCGCCGCTAGAAGCTGCAGCGTCTCATCCCACATCGGCAGTACTACATCGTGCTGCCTTGCGCGAAGCTCGGCCAATATCCGCGCCACATGTGCCTCCGGCATGCGCAGTGGATCCGGGCAGATGAAGTGACGATGACAGTACCGCGAGAAGAAGCCAACTGCAAACCGGTCTGTATCACAGGCTGTCACATGTATCCCACGTGCGCCCAGTGAACGAATGACTGCGAGACCTCCTCTCGACTGCACCTGGGTCACAAGTACTGAGGACACACTCATTCCAGCAGAAACACCGACCAGACCGCTCTACTGTTACACGTTGCCGTGAGAATGGCAATGCCCTTGCGGCGACCCGGTGAGCCACCCGTGCCGTGTGCTAGCATTGCAGGCACACGCTGTGAGCAGGAGGTCCACACCAATGGCCGAGAAGCCGGAGCAACAAGCCAGACAAACAAGGATACCGGTAGAATTTCCATCGAGCCTCAAGGGCGGTGTATACGCCAATAACATGATGGTGACACACACGAGGGAGGAGTTCATTCTCGACTACCTGATGATAGGCCCTCGTGCCGGGGCGGTTACTGCACGCGTCATCATGAGCCCGGGCCATATGAAGCGAATGATTGCGGCATTGCAGGATGCGATGCGCAAGTATGAACAGAGATATGGCTCGCTTTCCCCTGCCGAGGAGCCGAAAGGCCACATCGGATTCCTCAAGGACCCGGGCCAGCAAGCCGGGGAAGGTCAGCAGTAGTGTCTGGCGAACAGTCTCCTGTCGTTCACATCCAGGAGGCTATAGAGGCGCTTACCCGCTTCGCATCGCACGGCTGTTCCGGGATGGCGTGCGACCGGGTGCGGGTGGCGTGGATGGCCAATCAACTTGAGGTCATCGGCAGACAGGCGGGCATGGTCCCGCCCGAGACGCGAATGCTGTTTGTTGACATCCCGTGGGAACGTCTCAGGACGCGGAGCGCGGTACGAACAGATGGCAACATGACGGCCGATGAGATGCAGCGTATTGCCGAAAAAGAGTTGCCTGCGGTGGGGCGGCAGCTGAAAGCTGGACTATCCGCCGAAGGACGAGACCGTTCTTTATCAACAGACGAATGAGGGGCTCCCGCGACCGCGGGAGCCCCTCGGTGATTCCCTACCCTTGATGACCTACATGGCGGCCCGGACGTTATCAGCAACTTCGTCCGAGACCCACTCAGTCCAGACGTCTTCATACCTTGTCAGGAACCAGTCAGTAATCTCAGACGATTGATTACCGCTCTCCTGCAGGTAGAGAAGCATGGTATTGAGCACTTCTACCGGGACATCCACCCGTTCAAGAAACTCCCAGACATCCGGGGCACGTTCCTGCAGACTGGCAGCTCCGACAATGACGGGATATTCGTCCGGATATGCACAGGCATAGTGGTTCTCCGGGTTCCACAAGTCTTCGTCGTACGGTGGCTCCTCCAGCCGGGTGACATCCACCTGCGCCAGGACCCACGTAGGCTCCCAGTAGTAGCCAAACCAGGGTTCGCCCTTTTCGATTGCGGCTATCATCGATGTTGCCAGGGCTATATCAGAGCCGGGTGTGACGATGTTGTAGTACTCGTCAAGACCGTAAGCGATCATCTTGTGCGCATTGGTTTCCTGACACTGCCATCCGGGTATGCAGCTGTAGAAGACTCCCTTTTCCGGGTCAGCCGGGTCTCTAAACAATTGCCAGTACTCGGGCATATCAAAGACGCTCTCGAGGTCCGGCGTCATCGGCTCGATTCCCCGCGAAGCGTCTCCCTCGATCATGAACGTGGGGACATACCATCCCTGGACCTGTGGTCCGTAGCACGGCCCTATCACAACGCCACGCCCGGTCTCCACCAGTGCGTCAAGCGGCTCCTGCAGAGACATAGGAGCGACTTCAGGATGGACATCGATTTCGCCGAGTTCGATGCACTTGAGGCCCACCACGTTCGTCGTTGACTCAATCTCGACATTGTAGCCATACCCGTGCTCGATAATGAAGGCCTCGAAGTATGCCATGAAGGTTGCAGTATCCCAGCCAGGGTCCGTGAATGTGATTGTCTCGTTGCTCGCATCCCCTCCGCCGGGTGCGCAACCGGCAACGCTGCCTGCCAATACCGCGGCAGTCAGCAGCACAGCGGCGAGAAGGTAATGTGGCTTCTTCATCGGGTATTCCTCCTTTTCTTGACAACAGGAGAACGGAGCGGGCGCAGACAACACCGATGCGTCTGTCCAGGGGGCAGCAATGCACGGGCAGTCGCATAGGCGGACCAGGGAAATGGCTAAGAACGAAGGACGAGCAACCGACACCGTCAGGTGGTGGCAATGGCATGAAATCGCCCGAACTGCCCCTGCACCAGCTTCGGTGTCAGACTCTCACGTCATGACCTCGGGCACGACCATCGCACCGACGTCGCACCCTGCGTCCTCCTTGCCGTGTTCGTTGTGTAACGCAGCTATTCATGATAGCCAATCAAACGCGATGAGGCAAGCGGACCAGTTGAATCGTCCGCAGGGCTGCATGGTATGCAGCCCTGCGGAGGCAATCATGCAGTACCACCATCCGGGCCCCGAGGCAGACCTGCGTCAACTCTTCTGGCTGCGTCCTCGTTTCGCGACGCGGTACAGCAGGTAGCCGATGCCGGCGAGTGCGGCCCACACCGGCGTGAACACAAGCAGCCATATAGTCACGCCAAGCAGCCAGCGGCCGAACGCACCCAGCCCGGCAGCAGCATCCTCAAAGACTTCCCCAGGACCCCACACTCCCTGGACCTCAATGTAATAGTCGCGGTAAGCCTCTTCACGCGCTCCCCGGTCATCAGTGACCGACAGACGAACACTGTACCACCCATCCTCCTCGTAGACGTGTGTCGGCGCCGGCTCATTGCTGCCTTCCCCATCACCGAAGTCCCACTGGTAGGTGTACGGCGAGAAGCCACCGGACACCTCGGACTCGAACCTCACCGGTTCACCCTCCTCCACGTACCGGGAATCTGCTGTGAACGAGACCGTGAGTACCGCTTCACGCAGATACACTTCTATGAGCGAGGTAGCGGAAGTCTGCTCAAGATAGCGGATGCGCCCTTGTAGTTGCTCTATCTGCCCGCGGACGTTGGTCAACTCGCGCTGGACTTCGAGTACCACTTCGACCGACTCTGCCTGTTCCATCAGTTCAAGCAGCTGTGCCTCGGTACGTTCAAGGTTGCGCAAGCGTGCCGTGAGGTCCACGTATTCCTCAGTGACATCCCGGCTCGACGTATTCTCACGAATCACTTCAACGGCAAGCGCCCGTATGGCCTCGAGTGCGCTGTCGAAGCTGTCAGCATCGACACGGATGACGACAGAGCCAAAGGTCCGCCCTTCGTCCTCATACACGGACGACGACACCACGTGACCACCGAATGTCCCGGCTATCTCGCCCAGGTCACGGGCTGCCTCGTTGACGTCGTCAACAACCACCTCCATGGAACCGTTCCGCACCACGAGACGGTCAGGTATGTCAATGTCTGAGTCCGAAGTCGCTTCAGCCGCCCTTTCTTCCTTCCCGGGCGCTCTTTCCTCTTCCTCCTCGGGGAGGCCTGGAGCGTAAGCAGCCGAAGCATCTTCTTCACCCCAATACTCTTTCTCGTCAGGATACGCACCTGACTCACTCTGAGGCGGAGCAATCTCCATCGCACTGCAGCCCACCGCAAGCAGGAGCACAATGGCAACAGCCGCTATTACGGATTTTCGAAGCCCGTTCATATGACCTCCTCGCCACACATTCTCGTGCACATCGAAGCAAGACTCAATTCACAGCTACCGCAATCAGCATCTGGCTTGACTCTTTCCTGTACGGCTCGAACAGGTAGCTTCCATAGAATGTCCACGCCTTGAAGCCGGCCTCGCGCAGGCTCTTCTCCACACTGTCGTGCAGATATATCTTCTTATACGTAATACCCCACACATTCATCACATTCTGACCGTCACGATGTGCAAGATCGACTACGTTGAACCTCACCCCCTCCTCCAGATAGTCGATGACAATCAGGCGGGTGAAGTCATCCCGGTTCACCTCCGGAATGAACCGAGGCTTCTCAGCCCACGTCCTGTCACTCATCCCCGATGTCACGACCAGGACTCCACCAGACCGCAAGACACCGCGCATACTGGCAAAGGCACGCGTCAACTCATGTTCGTCAGGCATCTCGAAGTGCGCCGATGACAGGCATACAACGGCATCGAACTCGCGAGCGAACGTAAACGGGAGCTCACGGAAATCAGCCTGCTCAAGGGGTATACGCAGACCGTGACTGGCCAGGTTGCGTTCCGCCTGGGCCAGCATGGCGACGGATACGTCCGAACCGAAGACCTCAACGCCCAGCAACGAGAAAAGGTGCAGATCGCGGCCAGTCCCACAGGCGCAGTCGAGCACGTTCCTGACCTCGTGGCGCTTGAACAGTTGCCGGAAGAACCCGATCTTAGGCGGTTCGTGGTCCTCGAACCCGCCAAAAAAGAGGTCGTACTGTTCGGCAAAGCTCGCGTAGGGGTCATTCATTCTCTTCCGTCCACGAGAAACTGTAGCAGAAGCAGCGGCAGTCGACATCCCGAGAAACCGCGGCAATCTGAAAACTTGACTACCGCGCATGTCTCGGTTCAACATGAGCGGTTCGCGTGGCAAACAAGAAGTCTACATGGTCTATCGGGGGCTGAGATTATGGACAGCGTAACAGTACAGGACCAGGTTGAGATCTGTGGCAGAACGGAAGAGCTTGCGGCGCTCATCGACGCCCGTAACTGGCGCGGGGCGCTGAGGTTACTCTCGCAGCTTGGCTCGGCCGACGAGACGGGTCTTCCCTGTGAACTCGACAGAGAGGGCACGCGAGCTTATCACCAAACTGAGCGTCTCCGACCTCGCAGAGATAAATGGAGGCGCTCTCCACATCAGACGCCTGCCGATGGTGCGACAGGCCCTCGGCCGGGAGGTGACCCTCGGGCTTATCAACGCGGCGGCCGTCGCTGCACTTTCAGCGGTGGTCGCCTGCACATGGATCCCGTACCGGGTGCAAGTGCGCTGCTTCGATAGCAACCGACGTGACCGGCTTCGTGTTTTCTCTCGGAATGGCGACTGCCATGGTGCGTTTTATTGCAGCATGACGGTGAAATCTTTTCACTGCCGCTCGAACACCGATTTGACATGCAATGTTAGAAAGTCTAACATGGAATGCCTTTGGGGAGGGGAATGCACGCACACACAAATGAACGCAATCAAGTGGGCCCCGACGTGCGACTTCCTGTGCCGTCAGTGTCGACTGGAGGCCACCGGAAGAAGCTGAACGAGCTAATCGAAGGGGGCATCAAGCGGAGGCGCGCCCTGTTGCTTTCGAGGGAAAAACGCTTATGGAGCGACAAAGAGGAGAGAGCAACACAGTGAACGGATGTGACAGTCGTGCGGTGTCCTGCGTATATGATAGAGGCGAATGGTCTGCCGTTACTCACAACCCACCCAGGTCGCGAGAAGAGGCACAACCGGATGTCCGTGCCGTTCGTTATAACAGACGGACCTGGGCCTGTGAGCCGCTGCTGCGCGATTTCAGGCGGTGCGCCCAGGTGCAAGACGATTGACAGAAGGAGGTGATGAGATGGAAGAAGAAATCACGACCGGGCTCGAAGAAGAACTGGAACCCGCAGAAGATATGAACGCCGAGGAGCACGATGCCAATATCGAGGAGGCGCTGGACATAGGTGACGACGAGTTCTCGGCCATGATTGGCTCTCGTGACTACGAGTCCACAGCGGACATTGAACAGATCTGGATGCGCGAGATAGGTGCGGTACCGCTGTTGAGCAACAAGGAGGTAGTGGAACTGGCACGAAAGGTCGAGGAAGGCGAGGTGCTCAGCGAGGTTGACTACGCCTTCACAAAGGACCACGGTCGTGCTCCTGATGGACCTTCGACCGTGATTGAACTGCTACGCCGCATCATTGGGCTGGATAGAATAGCCGCAGTCATGGCACGTCACGCCGGAGTGAATGGAAAGAAGGGCTTGCTTGCAACAGTCACCGATCCCGCGTTTGCGGCGCTGAGTGATGCTGTCTATACACGCGAACTGATTGACGATCTGGTCCCGCTGGCAGGCAATCGGGCGGAAGTCGAGCACGCTGTCCGCGAACTGTCTGTGGCGCGAAGGCTGCTGCCCCACGAAGTCATAGAGGCAGCCGGCGCAGGAAAGGATGCCACCGCGCTGGCAGCACGAATAGAGGAGGAGGGCTTCCTCAACGCGCTTGAAAAGATGCGCGACGAACTTGAAGGGCACTTCGCGCACATCAGGCAAGAATCGAAGGCAGCCCGGGACCAGCTTGTCCAGGCGAACATGCGCCTGGTGGTGAGTATCGCAAAGCGGCATCTTAACTGGGGTCTGCCCCTGCTGGATCTCGTGCAAGAAGGCGCCGTGGGCCTCATGCGGGCGGTCGAGAAGTTCGAGTACCGCAAGGGCTACCGCTTCAGCACGTACGCGACATGGTGGATAATGCAGGCGGTGCGACGCGCGGTCGATGAGCAGGGCCGGATGATCCGCATCCCGGTACATATGGCCGAGAAGATGCACAAGCTTAACCGCACACGGCGCCACCTCACGATGAGCAGCGGCCGGGAGGCAACACCGCAGGAGTTGAGCGAGGCAATGGAGTCGTCGCCTGAGCTCGTTGAAATGCTCGAGGACCTGCAGCACATTCAGCCTCTCTCACTGGACCTTCCTGTCGGCGAAGACGGCGACACATCACTGGGGGAACTTGTCGAGGACGAGTCACTGCCCAAACCGGATGTGGTGGCATCCAGCGCGGTACTGCGAGACCAGATACGTGAACTTCTGGACGAGTTGCCGCCGAGGGAGAAGAAGATAATTGAGCTGCGATTCGGCCTGGTTGACGGGCGCGAGTGGACGCTTGAAGAGGTCGGCCAGACGATGAACCTTACGCGAGAACGCATTCGCCAACTTGAGAAAGGTGCGCTCAGGAAGCTGCGCAAGCCCAGTCGCGCACGCAGGCTTGTCGGCGCTCTCGACTGAGCACCGGAGAAGAATGGGAACTTTCAGGCCGGCCCAGCGCCGGCCTTTTCTTTCACAAGGGCAACCCCGGCTACAGTCGGCGCTGCCGCCAGCGGCGCTCACTCCAATGTCTCGCCTCTACCTGCAATCCTCCACGCCGGAGAGGCGTTACAGCAAGCAATTGAAGGCAGATGTAGCCTGGCCTCCTCAACGATGTCCATCCTGTTTATTGTCCCGGCGGGCCGGCGGTTGACGTAGATGTCATCAAGCCGATGCAACCAGGGGCGGCATAATCACTGCTGAATTCACCGCGAGAGCTGCCGGTAAGAACATCCAGAAAGCACCCGCGGAGGAATGGAGAGCCGCTACCACCGTGCACGACACGCGCTTATCAGGGCGGGCCTGCCAGTCAGCAGCACAGCCTGCCAGGCTGTCACCAGGAGATTACGACGACAACGTCACCCTCCGGCGGTGACCCCGCAGGCAGGTTCCCTCAGCACCCTGGCCACAGATACCAGCTACGGTCGCAAGGCAGCTCGATGAGGACGATGCCAGTCTTGCGATCCGGAACCAGCCGGCCTGCTCTACACACCGCTATCCAGCACTTCTTTCCAGTGTTCGAATCGCGGGTCATCTCCAATGAGCGCGAGCATGTTCCGGCGGACCTGCTCGGCCATGTCACTGAGATCGCGCTTGTGCACGATGGCCAGGGCCTGCAATACCGTCCTGACGAGGTCCGGCATCGAAGGCTCTCCAAACACCCACTGGGGGCCACCCGGGTTGTCAGTCTCGGTAAGCAGAAGCTCCGGCGGCACCGCCGCTGCAATCTGCTGGATCGACTCCGACGCGAGAAGCTCACACCCGAACGTGAAGTAGCAGCCGCGCTCAATCAATCGCCGCAGGGGCTCCTGCGGTCCTGAGTACCAGTGAATGATTGCACGGCGGGTGTCATAGCGCTCGAGAAGTTCCACCACCTCGCTCTCGGCCCCAGACGTGTGCACATTCACTATCTTGTCCCATCGCCTGGCCGCATCGAGAAAGAACTCGAATACCCTCTCCTGCGAATCGTACAGCGAGGGGTCCCGTACATTTCGGAAATCGAGGCCGACCTCGCCAAGCATCGGTGACTCTTCGAGCAATTCCTCCAGGTCATCCAGCCTGGTCACGAAGTGATGTGCGTTCCACGGATGCACGCCCAGCGCCGCGAGGACATACCGCGACCGTTGCTGTATCTGGAGACCGCGCTCGTATGCCTGTGGTGCCATGGCCACCGTGATTGTTGCGATCCTGTGTTCCTCGAGCTGGTCAAGGACGACACCCAGCCAGGTATCGGGGTACTCGTCAAGGTGTGCATGCGCGTCGACCATCGGTGGAAGTGACTCGTCGTTCGTTGCCATGGTCGCCTATTCTGCCGGTGAACCATCACACGGTCAAGCCGACGACGTGGCACCGTCGCATCCGCCGACAGATGACGTCGGCGGATGTTCCCATGACAACATCGTCCCTGGCACAATCGGAGTCGAGTGGAAAGCAGCCGGGAGGACAGCTATGCAACTGAGAAGCAATGCGCTCAGGGAAAATGCGCTGGGAGTCCCTGCCACTCTACCTTACCAGTGCGCTGCTTTCCGGAAACGGCCGCCGAGGCGCTACACCTCGGGAATACTGGGCACCTATACCCGCCTCACAACCTCTGCAATGAAAGGCGCTTACATGGCCGGCGATTGAAGTACAGACGACAGCACGCATGTCTTCACTCGCGCCACAGGGAAGACTACGCTGCACAGGACAGCGGAGACCGGACTCCGCCATCGGGAGGAGCTGTCAAACAGATTACGCCAGACCAGAAAGAGGAACTTGCCCGCATCACGTGATCGCCTGCAGGACAATGATATTCCATGGAGTCCTCCGCCTGGATACCACGCGGACAGGCACAACAACTGAACGTGTTATTCAGGAAGTGAAAGACGACGATCGTCGCGGCTGTCAGTTCGGCAGTGAGAAGGACAGACGTCTGCATCAGCATCGTCCCGGGACCAAAGCCCGGGAACAGCGACGCAAAGGTTGACACGCCCAGTGCAGC
>CAZODZ010000055.1:0-10626 GCA_964578745.1 uncultured Dehalococcoidales bacterium
CCTATTATATGCGAATACACGTCCATCGTGAAAGCCACCGAAGCATGTCCCAGTGGCTCACTGGTCACTTTCGGTAGTAGAGTCCCAGGGAGTGGTGAGGGAGTGGTGTAGGAGTCTAGCGAAGAGAAGGGTCACTGCGTCATCATCATCATCATCGAAACGACAACGAAACGATGGAGGTGACAACAGTGACCCAGGAAAGCATGGACCTCACGCGCACTGGCATCAGATCTGGTCGAACAATCCGCTGGAGCGGCTGAACAAGCAGATACGGCGCAGAACCGACGTCGCAGGCATGTTTCCCAACTGGGCGGCCGCCGTCCGTCTCATCGGCACCATCCTGAGTGAGCAGCATGACGAGTGACAGGTGAACCGGCGCTACCTGTCCCACGTTTCCGAAATGACCAGCGCGGACGCGCTACTGCAGGAGGTGGCATTGCCGGTGGTCACGCGCTGATGAACAAGCGATGGTGATGATGCACTCGTACACCACTTGACGGGACGTGACCCAAGCCAATCAAGGGGATATGCCTTACAAGCTGTTGATATCCACATGCAAGGCAGAGCTGCGCGACAGGTGTCACCATGTCCAAGACATGATGAAAACACACAGGAATGAGGCGGCTGGGCCATCCCAAGTCGATGCGCTCCTCTCCTATCCCCGAGTGCAAAGAGGTGCCGGCCCAGCGCCTTTCCGATCAGCTCTCCACTACCTTCGGCAGGACGTCACTGGAGCGGATACCCTTCAGCTCTACCATGTCATCTTCGAGGACAAGCCTCGCCCATGTCTGTGCCTCGTCTTCCTGCAATGCAACTGTGAAGGGTCGGCTTATCTTCACGCGGGACTCCCTGGGAATCGGCTTGATGACGAACCGCGTCTGGGCCGTCGGGACGCGGAACATCGCGATGGCAAAATCAAAGCACTCCACGACCGTGGTAAACCCATATGCTTCCTTGTGCACATCCCAGTCCTCCACACGGACCTGGCGGCGAGGACCAGTCTGATGGACAATGAGCAAGGTAGCACCGGCGTTCCGCAGCTCGTGGCAGAAATCCGAGAGCGGCGCCTGTTCGCTCTCTCCGAACTCCCAGCCACCCATGATGCGCTCAAGGTTGTCGATTATCACCAGGGGTGTACCGCGCTTCTTCTTGATAAGTTCCCTCAGCCACCCTCGACGCTCAGGCTCGTACAGAAGGAACCCGCTCTTCGAGTACGCTTCGACAGGCACCTTTGTGAGGTCGATGTTCAATCCCATGGCGAGTCGCCCAAACCGGCGTTTGAAGCTCGACGTACCAGAGTCTTCATCGATAAGGATGACATGCTGCTGATCAACGCGAAAGGTATCGAGGAAGTCACGTCCGCTGGCCACGCACACTGCCAGCTGCTCGACAAGCCACGCCTTGCCCGAGTGTATCTCTCCCAGCAGCACCAGTGAACTGCCAGAAGGAATCAGGCCCTGAACAAGCCATCGTGTCATGGCCCACCTCCACATGCTGGTCTTATGGCTCAAGTATGCCACAGGCCGAAAGACCGTCAAAAACGATCCACACCAAAGCTCAGCGCGCGTCCGGCTCAAACGGGTGGCCCGGCACCCGGAAGTCGGGGCGGTAGCAGGCTTCGGCCTCCGGATCCTGCACCCAGACGTGCTCAAAGCCCAGTTCCTCCGCCATCCGCACAGCAGCGGCGTATTCGGAGGCGCTTGTACGACGAGACAGTACCACATATTCTTTGGCATGGTACGTTGGGTAGTACTGAGACATCAGACTCAGCGTCACCTGAGTGGACACGCTTCGCGCGAGCCACCCGAGAGACTCCAGTGTACCTGCAAGGCCACCGGGCAACACAAGATGACGAACGATCAATCCATGGATTGCCGTTCCATCCGGGCCGATAACGAGCGTATCGCCCACCTGTCTGTACATCTCAATGATCGCGGCGCGGGAGACCTCAACATAGTTGCTCACCCTGGAAAACCTTGCGGCCACCGCGTTCGACGCATACTTGAGATCAGGCATATAGATGTCTATCACACCGTCAAGTGCCCGTAGCACATCCACTGAATCGTATGCATTCGTGTTGTAGACGAGAGGAAGCCGTAGTCCCTGCGGCACGGCAAGAAGGAGCGCCTCAGCAATCTGCGGGACAACGTGCGAGGGCGAGACCAGGTTGATGTTATGACAACCTTCACCCTGCAGTCGCAACATGGCATCGGCGAGGGTCTCACGCCCCCTGGCGACGCCCGACTCCACCCATCCCTGACTTATCTGGTAGTTCTGGCAGTAGACACAATGCAGATTACACCGTGCGAAGAAGACCGTGCCGCTACCGCGGGTTCCCGAAAGTGGCGGCTCCTCGCCACGGTGGCTGCAGGCAGCGGCAATCACAGCGTCACGAGCTGTCCCGCAAAAGCCGAGCACACCGTTCATGCGGTCGACGCGACAGTCGCGCGGACAGATATCACACGAGCGCAGGCGGTCGAGGAGAAGCTTTACCCGGCGTACAAGCTCGCCTGAATCGTGCAGTCTCACATATGACGGGACATGCATAGCAGCCTCGCGAGGCCCATGCCCGCTGCAATCTCCAGCCGAACGGGCAGGTGACATCATGATGACACGAACGCGGCGCGAAGTGCCACCCTCCAGGGGAAGAATACCTCGGCCAAAGAAGCACTTCCCGACCAACAGGATAAAGTCCACAGGCGCTCAACCACTTATGGTATTCCGCGAGTCAGGACTGTTATGCTGTCATACCAAAGCAGAGACTCGATGCAAGGTACACGAACGCCTCGCGCCAAGCTCTTCCAGCTCCTAGATGAACTCGACCAGACCGCGGGCGAGTTCATCACCGTCTACCTTACGCAGAACACGCTGCAGGCCCCATCGTCAAGGCTGCAGCCACGTAGCCTTGTTGACTCGCGACTTCGTGACGTCTCCACAATCGTCGAGGATGAGGCGGTCCAGCGTGACGCCCGCAGATACGGCACGGGAGTAGTCGTCTTCTACTCGCCCATAACGGTCTACGCGGTAATCCCTGCGCTACCTGTGCGGGAAGACCGCGCAGTTGAAGGAGTACCCAACACAGCACCCCTGAGGCAGATGCTTGGCGACACCAACCGCGTCGCACTCGTATTGGTCACGTGGGGTGGATACGTAGCAGCCCTATTCCAGGGAATGCAGAGAAAGCACAGCAGGAAAGGGACCGGTCATATTCATCCCCTGCACAAGAAAGGTGGCAGCAGCCAAGCGCGGTTCCAGCGACGCACCGAGGAGCAGCGAAGACAGTTCCTTAAACGCGTAGGTGCACGTGTCGACGCCGAACTCCAAGGAGAGGCCGTTGACCACGTTTTCTTCGGCGGCAACCGGCTTATCCTGAAGCCGCTCACCGACCATTCACTGTTTCTGCGACAGGCAGCCACCATTCTCATGCAGCGGATACTGAACGTGGAGCGAGCTGATCAGGAAGCACTCGACTCAGCCATCGAGGACGCATACACGTCTATCGTACTGCGACCTTAAGATAGATAGCTGGTACAGGCCCACGCGGGAACATAGCAAGGAAGGAGCCGATGTCTCGGCTCCTTCAGTGCACACAAAGGTCTCCCGACGCTACATCTACTACGCCTTGCCGATGCGGAACACTTTGGTCCCGCAGTTGGGACACACACCCTGCATTGCAGGGCGACCATTCTTAAGGGTAATCTGCTTCGCGTCCTTGATCTCGACCTTCTTCCTGCACTTCATGCAATACGCTGTGGCCATAACTCCCTCCTCTCAACGTAAGACTGAGCCTGTACCTAAGCCTGTGAGTAGTTTTACTAGATGACCATTGGCTTGTCAATAGGTTCAAACGTGTTTTGGCGCAAAAGGACACGGGCAGCGATGATCAGCGCTATTCCTCCCAGAAGCAGAACCTTCCTGAGGAGAGGCATTACGACCCACAGGCCCTGCTTCGTGCTGTCCAGCCACAGCGCCCAGTCGATATCCGGCAACTGGAACAAACGCTGGCCTGTCTCAGGGTCCTGTTGATAGAACTTGGCTCTCGGGTTCTCTAATGAAGTCTCAGCCTTCCCTTCGTACTCTACCCAGACGTGGACAAACGAACTGTTGAATCTGTACGGGATACCGAGCCGTTCGAATACCGACGCCAGCACTATGGCACGGGCTTTGCAATCGCCTGCCCCTTTCTCAACAACCTTCTCAACTGTCGGAAAGTACCACGGCATGCCATGTACTTCCCAATCATAGTGGTATGGAATACGCAGGAGTATTTCACGCTCAATGCCCTCAGGGTCGTCCGGAAGACCAACAAGCAGCGGCTCAACGGCCTCAGGATTGATGGTTGGAGAGAATACCCTGTAAACGCTGACAGCAAGATTCAGAGGGTTCGGGTAGAGTACAAGGAGTATCCAGAGCGCAATGAGTGGGGCAGTCCTTTCAACGAGCACACGTTGTGCAGTCCGCTTCACAACCGGACACGCGCCAGCAATGCGCGGGCGAAGGGCCGATACAACACCACACTGCTGCAAAGGCTGCAGCAAAGTCTTCATCGCGCAAAAGAATAGCATCCGAACGAGGTGTTCGTCGTAGCGGCCGTTCCTTGACGGCCTCGCGTGAATGAAATAGGCTATTCTGCAATCCAATCTCATGTCGTACCGTGACAACGGCAGCCCGATTGGCCTCGTCGACTCATCATGACCACCGAGCAGGAACTTGCCCGCCACGCAACCGACCAACCCACGCTGCTCACAGTAGGGATCTTCGACGGGGTACACCTTGGCCACCTCTCGCTCCTTAAGACCCTCACGTACGAGGCCGCCGCGCGCGGCCTGGTGCCGGGCGTCATCACGTTCACACCCCATCCCGAGACCGTCTTCCACCCGGAAGAGCCTGTGCCATTATTGAGTTCCGTTGAAGAACGAGTGGAACTCATCCGGAGCACCGGCATTGACCTGGTGGTATTGCTCACGTTCACACGTGAGATGAGTCGCTTCACCTCCATCGATTTCGTGAAGCTGCTCCGCCGGCATCTCAAGCTACGCGGTCTGGTGCTCGGCCCAGATGCGAGTCTCGGCAGGGACAGAGAAGGGACAGTCAACCGATTGAGGGCAGCAGGTGAAACCATGGGTTTCACCGTCGCGGACATACCGTTCGAGACGATAAACGGCGAGGTAATAAGCAGCACAGCCATACGAAACGCGCTCGCTGCTGGCAACATCACAAGGGCCACCAGCATGCTGGGACGCTACTACAGTATCTCGGGTCCGGTTATTTCGACGAGTCGCCGCAGCTCTTTGCTCGGCTTCCCATTCCCCACTGCGAACCTCAATGCCGGCCCGGAGCGCGCGTTGCCCGCGAACGGGGTTTATGCTACCATCGCGCACACCTGTGGTGCCCGGCACAGAGCAGTCACCAATGTCGGACACCGCCCCACATTCGGTGATACTGAACACATAGTGGAGACCCATATCCTCGATTTCAGCGGCAACATCTACGGCTCCACTCTCAAGGTTGAGTTTGTCGCCCGCATCCGGGATGAGAAGCGTTTCGAGGATCTGGACACCCTGGTCGCACAGATACACCAGGACATAGCCACTGCACAACGCTTAGTGGGAGACCTTCCGTGAGTACAACACATGAAGTCACTCTTCTGCGTGACCTGACGCCGACGCAACAGAAGTTTCTGCTGCGACGTGCCGTCGCAGAAATTATCCCGGAGCAGGAGTTCGTCGACCTGCTCAACAGCGGGAGACCTGCGCGCCTCAAGGAAGGATTCGACCCCAGCTCTCCAGATATCCACCTGGGCCACGTGGTCGGCCTGCGCAAGCTAAGGCAGCTGCAGGATCTCGGCCACAAGGTAATCCTCATCGTAGGCAACTGGACAGCACGTATTGGGGATCCGAGCGGCCAATCGGCCACGCGGCCAATGCTTACCGAACAGCAGATCGAGGAGAACGCCAGAACCTATATGGAGCAGTTCTTCAAGGTCGTTGACAAGAGCCGCACCGAGGTACGCTGGCAAAGTGAGTGGTTCTCCAAGTTCAATCTGGACACGGTTATCCGGCTCACAGCACGCTTTACGGTGGCACAGATACTGGCACGAGAGGACTTCAGTAAACGCTACAACAGCGGTAGCCCCATCTCGCTCGCCGAGACTCTGTATCCCCTGCTCCAAGCGTATGATTCGTACGCTATCAACTCCGATGTGGAGTTCGGCGGCACCGATCAGAAATTCAACTGTTTACTTGGGCGCGAGTTGCAGACGATGATGGGACAGGTTCCACAGCAGGTCTTCTTCACCCCCATCCTCATCGGCACTGACAATAAGAACAAGATGAGCAAGAGTCTAGGCAACTATATCGGCGTAACCGAACCGCCTGAACAGATGTACGGTAAGGTCATGTCGCTCCACGACGCGCTTATCCCAGACTACTTCGAGCTTGTCACTGACATATCCGACGAGGAACTCGAGGAGATCAAACGCGATTGTGCGTCCGGTACAGCCGAACCCATGCAGCTGAAGAAGCGCCTGGCGCGCGAGATTGTGACGCAGTTTCATGGTACAGATGCGGCACAGAAAGCCGATGACCACTTCACACGTGTACACCAGCAGCGGCAACTGCCCGAAGAAATTCCAGACGTGTCTGTCAGCGGTGAGAGCCTCGGTGACGGACAGTTCATGGTCGACTTGGCACCATACCTCGTTACCGACGGCTACGTCAGAAGCAACAGCGATTTCAAGAGGCTCGTCTCCCAGGGAGCGGTGGAAGTGGATGGCGAGAAAGCAGCTGAAGCAAAGATGGTAGTACGGGACGGCTCGGTGGTAAAGATAGGCCGCCGGACGTTCGTGCGAATACAAATTCAATAGACGTAGCACTGGAACACAGGGCCGGAATAGCAGGGGGGTTCTGCCTGTGGGGGAACCTGCGTCCAGAGTCGCGCGAGGGTAGAAGCAATGAAAGTACTTGTAGCGGATGCAATAGCGAGCGAAGGAGTCGAGCGCCTCAGGCAGGGCACCGAGGTCGATGTCAAGACAAACCTGCCGGTGGACAAGTTGTGCGAGGTAATAGGCGACTATGATGCATTGGTCGTACGCAGCCAGACAAAGGTGACCGCAGAGATCATCGAGCATGGCTGCAATCTCCGTGTCATCGGTCGCGCTGGCGTCGGTGTTGACAATATTGACGTCGAGGCAGCGACACGGCGCGGTATCGTCGTCGTCAACGCACCTTCAGGGAACACTGTATCAGCCGCCGAGCACACCATGGCGCTGATGCTCGGGCTATCGCGAAACATCGCTGAGGCTGACGCACAGATGCGCAAAGGCGTCTGGGCACGCAGCAAGCTCATGGGCAGCGAGCTGCGAAACAAGACTCTCGGCATCATTGGTCTGGGCAACATCGGCACACAGGTGGCCCTGCGGGCGCAGGCATTCGAGATGCGGACGATTGCATACGATCCGTTCGTGTCAGCCGACTATGCCAAGAACTACAAAGTCATGCTCGTACCGTTAGAGGAGCTGCTGAAGGAATCCGATTTTATCACGCTACACATACCGCTTTCGCCAGCGACAAAGAACCTGATCGGCGCCGAGCAGCTGGCACTCATGAAACCCGGAGCCCGCATCGTCAATTGTGCGCGTGGCGGCGTAGTCGATGAAGAAGCGGTCGCTGCGGCTATCAAGGAGGGGCGACTCGCTGGCGCGGCGTTCGACGTCTTCTCTTCAGAGCCACCAGCACCGGACAATGTGCTGCTCACAACTCCGGCTACGCTGCTGACCCCTCACCTGGGGGCCTCAACGGTTGAGGCCCAGACCAATGTCGCCATAGACATCGCCGAGCAGGTGCTTGCAGTACTCGACGGGCGGAGCAGCCGCTATGCGGTGAATGCGCCGCGGATCTCTGCCGAGATACTTCCCTATCTCTCACTAGCGCAGGTGGTTGCCAGTTTCGCTTGTCAGCTGATGGAAGGGCAAATTGAGAAGGTAGGAGTGCGTTACTGTGGTGACCTAGCAGAGAGCGATTGCGAGCCGTTGAAGGCGGCAATCATCACAGGTATGCTGCAGCAGGCAACCGAAGAGCGGGTCAACATTGTGAATGCACCGCTCCTGGCACGACAGCGTGGCCTCAGGATTGTCGAGGAGAGTGACCTCACGCGCGAGAACTACGCCAACCTGCTGACCGTCACGGTCGAGACCGACCGCGGTGCAAACACCGTATCAGGCACAGCACGTGAACGCGAGCTGCATATCGTTCAGGTGAACGAGTTCTGGATGGACCTCCCGCTTGCTGAAGGGCACTACCTGCTGTGTGACCACATCGACGGGCCGGGCATTGTGGGCAGCATCGGGACACTGCTCGGCCAGGCGGACATCAACATCAGTTCGATGCACCTGAGCAGGCTGACCCCCAGGGGCAAGGCGCTGCTCATCATGGCACTCGACGAACCAGTCGGCGAAGAACAGAGAAGACGCATACTCGCGATACCGAACATCCACACGGCGAGGAGTGTCAGCATCGGCACCGTGGGCTAGTCAAAAGGATTGACCACAAGGCCCGTAGGCGGCTTGGGATAGAAGTACGTCGACTTGCGCGGCATGCGCTCTCTCCGATCAGCTATCCTCTTGACCAGGCGCGGATGCGGAGGAGCAAGCAGGAACCCCAGGTGAGCGCGCCCGTTGGCTATCTGCCGGATCACCTCTTCAAGATCTGGCGTGTAGGAGACATTCTCGCCGTCAGGATCGATGCCAAGCACCCTGGACAGAACAACATGATTCAGGATGCTCACGTTGAAGGTACGGTATTCCAGCGAGTGGTCGCCAGGCACCTCGTCTCCAAGGACAATGCCGGGACGAGGACGTAGCTCGGCGACCTGTCCCTCTCGCAGGCCAACAATCGCCATGATTGCCATCTCGGCTACAGGTGCACCACGTGCCAGCGCCAAGTCAACCGGCACGAAATCGATTATGAAATAGCGTGCGAGGCCTGCTTCAATAACTTCAGCCGAAGGCAGGTTAGACCCGTTCAGCAGTCTATACACAGGCGAAATGAACAGGCCCGGGTCATCGAACGCGGTGAGTGTCATCAGTATGTAATCGTACGACTGTGGTGCCTCGAGGCTCACCGGCGCCGTCGCCCTCCGCTCAACTTGGTAGATAAGAGCAGTCTCGTACCGGTGATGTCCATCAGCTATGTAGATGGACTCACCAGCGAACGCCTGCTGAATACGTCCGATGTGCTCGGGATTACTCAGCACGTGGAAGGTGTGGCTCTCGCCGTTCGTCACCACATCCTGTCGTGAAGCACCAACCAGGCTTTCTTCAATGGCCTTCGCGACCGTGCCGTCACGGTCCTCGTACAGCCCCAAGGGACCGCTGAAGCTGGCATGACACGCCCGCATCAGGTCAAGCCGATCCTGCTTGGCACGTGTACCTGTAAGCTCATGCGGATACACTCCCTCGTACCACGGTCGCAAGCGGACGCGCGCTATGAGGCCACGTCTCACGTGTCTGCATCCGTGGTACTCGAACGAGTGGTCATGGACATACAGCACCGGAGCCTCATCACGTCGCAGTATGCCTTTCGCGAGCCACTGCTGGAATGTGGCTGCGGCACGCAGGTACACGTCGCCGCCATTCTCCGTATCAGGCAAGGCATACTCGAGACGCACCATGTTATAGGGGCTGCGCTCGTAAAGTTGCAGACGCTGGGTGTCCGATATTATGTCGTACGGAGGGCACAACAGTTGCGACAGGTCGCCGGCGATATCCGTATCGTAGCGTATACCCCGAAATGGCTGCAGCTCGGTGGGCGGAGTCGAAGCGGATACGGCGTTACTCATTGGATACGTCACACGAAGCTGGCAAACAGGGACGGGCAAGAGACCGGCAGCTTATGTTCCAAGCCCGGCGAGCAACTCACCAACGATATCGCCCACATCCTTGCCGGATGCGCGTCCCTTGACCTGCGGCATAACGCGAGCCATCACCTTGCCTTTGTCCCTGGGCGTTTGTGCACCGGTCGCGGTGATGGCATCCCTGACAACGGCAACGAGTTCGTCCCGGCTCATCGGTTCCGGGAGATACTCCCTGATAATGGCGAGTGCCGCCTCTTCCTGCGCCACAAGATCAGGCCGGTTTCCAGCGAGGAACGCATCAATGCTCTCGCTGCGTCGCCTAGCCTCACGGCTCATGACATCAATGGCACCCGCATCGTCGAGAGGCTTCATGCGGGCCTTCTCTTCGTTACGAAACTCAGCTAGGAGCACGCGAATGATGGAAACACGACATGCATCATGTCCTTTGAGTGCTACCTTCAGGTCTTCCCGAAGTCTCTCCTGGAGGGTCATGATGGATGTCAGCGAGAACTCTTGCGCCGCTTGACTGCTTCCTTCTTCTTGCGCGCAGCGCTAGGCTTCTCATAGAATCTGCGCCGCCGTACTTCAGCGAGGATACGATCCTGCTCAACCTGCTTGCCGAAGCGGCGCAGCATGCTCTCAAAACTTTCGCCTGAACCCAATCTCACGTTAGCCATGACAAGGAACACATTGTACTTGCAGGGCTATTCGACTGTCAATACGAACGGATCCTGCAAGTAGTCCACACCCACGACTGTCAGTGACCAAGTTCAG